>CAMXWX010000004.1 GCA_947252975.1 uncultured Gardnerella sp. | reverse complement strand
ATTAAGCATTTGCATTAAGCATTTGCATTAAGCATTTGCATTAAGCATTTGCATTAAGCATTTGGCCTTTTGCCGTGATTTGCTGCCTTTTTGCGGCGAGCCTTGCGCTTACGTCCACGCATACCCATAATAAACTCCTAACGATTAAAATGAACAACCTTACGGATTATCGCACGTTGCCACGACGTTTGCTAGCTTTAAGCTAGAATATTTGCAACAGTTGCGTTAAGCAAGCTAACCAAATCGTTTGGATTTAGAACAACGTCTAGTCCGCGTTTTCCTCCAGAAACAAGAATCTCGTCAAAGTGCATAACGCTAGCGTCCAACACAGTTTCGTGATGAGTGCGCTGACCAAATGGGCTGATTCCGCCAACAACATATCCACTTTCTCGTTGAGCTACGTCTGGGCTTGTCATGCTGGCTTTTTTGGCATTTACTGCGCTCGCAATCGCCTTCATGCTTAATCGAGCGTTTACTGGCACAATGCCGACTACGCGCTTTTCGCCTGTGTCTACCATAAGCGTTTTGCAAACTTGCTCTGCGTTTACGCCTAATTTTTGCGCTGCTTCCATGCCGTAGCCGTCATCCATGTGATCTGCATCGTGCTCGTAGTCAACAACGCGGAATGTGATTCCAGCGTTTTCTAGTTGTGCGATTGCTGGCGTTGCTTTGCCTGTTGCAGCATGTTTTTTGCCCATTTTTACCCCCGTGTGCAATGCGTTGCGAAAACCCCCTGCGATGAGTCACCGCAAGGGGTTTGTAGCTTTATTTAGCTTTATTTGTTTCGCTAATTTTACTCAGCAATCTCAGCGAAGTAAAGCAATGTGCGAATCATGTTAGCGGTAAAGCCGTATTCGTTGTCGTAGAAGGTAACGGTACGAGCCAAGGTTACGCCGTCAACAGTGTTAACGTCGGTCTGAGTTGGATCGAAAACGCCACCGTGGGTATCGCCAATAATGTCGGAAGACACAATGCTATCGGCGTTGTAGCCAAAGTAATCGCAGTTTTCGAATGCCTTCTTAAAGGCTTCGTTGATTTCTTCGGTGGTTGCTGGCTTCTCGAGAACAGTAGTCAACTCGGTAACGGATCCATCTGGAACCTGAATACGCTGAGCATGACCCTGAAGCTTGCCATTAACTTCTGGAACAACCTTGCCGATTGCCTTAGCAGCACCAGTGGAGTGCTCGATTGTGTTGCAAGCAGCAGAACGGTTGTTGCGTGGCTTGGAGCCGCGTGGGCCGTCGAGAATCATCTGGGTGCCAGTGTAAGCGTGGATAGTGGTCATAAAGCCAGACTTAATGCCCCAATTATCTTGCAAAAGCTTAACCATTGCAGCCATGGAGTTGGTGGTGCAAGAGCCAGCAGACACAATGTTGTCGGTTGGCTTTAAGATCTCTTGGTTTACACCAAACACAACGGTTGGGGTGGTTTCGTCTTTAGCAGGAGCAGAGATAAGAACCTTCTTAGCTCCAGCGTTCAAGTGAGCCTGGGACTTTTCTGCAGAAGTGTAGAAACCAGTGCACTCGAGCACGAACTCAACACCATCGTTCTTAACCCATGGAATGTTGTTTGCGTCTTTTTCGGCGTAAACCTTGTAAGTCTTGCCATCTACCACGATTGCGTCTTCGGTGGAAGTCACCTCAACTGGGGTGCCATCGTCGTGGCGGAAAGTGCCATGAGTGCTGTCGTACTTAAGCAAGTAAGCAAGCATTGAAGGAGTGGTCAGATCGTTGATGGCTGCGACTTCAATATCGCCAGCTTGACCGCCACGAGCTTGAAGCTCAAAAATACGACGGAATGCCAAACGGCCGATACGTCCAAAGCCGTTAATACCAATCTTGACTGTCATGTGGGATCTCCCTTGAGTGAAACCTTAACGCACGGTTTTTGCGATTTTTCGCGATTTTTAACAATACGTTTTTGGTCTTCGTTATTTAAACTAACATGTTTATTTTAATGTGCGGTATGTACTACGTTAGTGCATCATTTTGTATTACACTTGTGCAACATTTTGCCTTGTTGCATCGCGCATTTGCGATTATTCGCACTACTTTGGTGAAACAGCTAGAGCGCTTGAAACACTGGTGTTTATATCTCCCAAATCGCCAACTGGTCGCTTAAACCAGCTAACTTGCGGCAGTGGAGCGTCTATAGGGAATGTGATTACAAGAGTGCCTTCGTGAACGTCAATATGCGCAGGAGTGTCGTTTAGTAATTCGTTGCTTAGGCCTTGAACGGCATCGCCATACATAGTTTCGTGCTGAAGTTGATATTTAAGACCAATCTCGTTTACATCGCTAGAAACAGGCGTGTGTGAGAACACAGAAACCATTCGGCCTTCGGGGCCGCCTGACGCAGGAAAGTCAAGGGAACCGTTGTGAATTGCTGTAACAATCGTGCCGTCTCCATACAAGAATCCAATTCCGCCTCTAACTGCAAGTCGAACCATAAGTTGAATGTTGGAAATCGTGTGATCAACGCGGCCGCCTAAGCCGCCAAAAATATGGAATTCTCTAGAGCCTTTAGACCAGCCAACTTTAAGAGCAGAAAGCAAATCAGGGTCATCTTTTTCGGCAGGAAGTCGCGTAATCGCAGCGTCTGTTGGGAGTTTTAATCGCACGGAGTCAAAGTCGCCAATTAGAGCATCAACGTGTAAACCAAGTCTGCACGCATGATCCCAGCCACCATCGGCTGCAATAGTTAAAGCGCGATCAGGAACGTGTTCGCGCGTATGGTCGTAATAATCTCCAGCTGCTAAAACAACGCAGCGCTTCAAAGGCTCCATAGTCATATAATATCGCGCGCGCGGAATTGCGATTATATCGCGTGTTTTGTTGCGGCTTGTTGAGATTTAATGCGACTTGTTTAGTATTTTTGAGCATGGTTGATTATTGTCAAGGCTTCAAGTAGAATGAATATTTGGCTTGAGTAATCAAGAAAGTGGTATATCCCACCTGGAAGCCTAAAGGGTTTCGGGTTCATGACTTCGGTCACGTAGCAATATGCTTGCTATAGCGCTATTCTTAAGCGCATTTGATTGATGTTTGAACTTGAATTTATCTTTGACCTTTTGGTGCGCTGTTCCACTGTTTTAACAAGGATTGGAGTCATCATTAGCGACGAACCACGCATTAACGAAGAGATTCGCGTCTCACAAGTACGCCTTATCGGTCCGAAAGGCGAGCAGGTGGGTGTTATTGCGACCTCGGTAGCGTTGAACCTAGCAAAGGAAGCAAACCTCGATCTTGTAGAGGTTGCGCCTACTGCTAAGCCTCCTGTAGCCAAGCTTATTGACTACGGTAAGTACAAGTACAACGAGAAGATTAAGGCTCGTGAAGCGCGTCGTAATCAAAGTACGGCCGAGATTAAGGAAATTCGTTTCCGACTCAAGATTGACGATCACGATTTCGACGTTAAGAAGGGTCATGTTCTTCGATTCCTAAATGGTGGAGACAAAGTAAAAGTCACCATTATGCTGCGCGGCCGCGAACAGTCGAGGCCTGTAGGCGGAGTTGAGTTATTGCGTAGGCTTGCAGATGAGGTTTCCGAAAGTGGAACCGTGGAGTTTGCCCCTAAGCAGGAGGGTCGTAATATAATAATGACTCTCGCGCCTAAGGGTAAAAAGATTCATACTCAGTCTGAGCAGCGTCGTAGAGGCGCTGAATCGCGCGCAGAGCGTCAAGCTCGTCAAGCAGCACGACTTGCGGCAAAGCAAGGAGCTCAGGCAGCGGCCGATGTGTCCGCAAAAGCTTCTGTAGAATCTGATCAGAATCATAAGGAGGGCAGCAATGCCGAAGATGAAAACTAATTCCGCAGCGTCCAAGCGCGTTCGCCTTACCGGCACTGGTAAGGTAATGCACGATGGTAGCGCAATGCGCCACAACTTGGAGCATAAGTCTGCTCGTAAGCGTCGTGCTTTGTCTGCAGATAAGGTTTTAGCTACAGCACAGAGCAAGAATTTGAAGGGCTTGCTAGCTAAGTAAGTGCAGTAAAACGAAGACGCAATTAAAAATTTTTAAGAAAGCTGAGGAATACTTATGGCACGAGTAAAACGCGCAGTTAATGCTCACAAGAAGCGTCGCGTTGTTCTTGATAGGGCTTCGGGTTATCGCGGTCAGCGTTCCCGCCTTTATCGCAAGGCAAAGGAACAGCTGCTTCACTCATTTACTTATAACTTCCGCGACCGCAAGGCTCGCAAGGGCGACTTCCGCAAGTTGTGGATTCAGCGCATTAACGCTGCTGTTCGCGCAGAAGGAATCACCTACAACCGCTTTATTCAGGGCTTGCGCTTAGCTGGCATCGAATTGGATCGCCGCGCTTTGGCCGAGCTTGCTGTTAGCGATGTTGAAACCTTTAAGGCAATCGTCGAAGCTGCTAAGGCTGCTTTGCCTGCAGATGTTAATGCTCCAGTAGAGGCCTGATTTTAGATTATCGGTTTTATTGAGTGATTTAATCACTTTAAGCATTAAATAGCATTAAATATTAAGTCCGTCTTTTTAGGCGGACTTAATTGTTTTTGTGCATATATTAGATTCATAACCTGGTTTTGTGTTTAATTATTAAGTGCTTAAGTCGTAGGGTGAAACTGTGGCGCGTCTAGCGCATTGCAGAGTAAAATGGAATGCAGTGTGTTTTTTGAAATCTAATTGAAAGAGTCTGATTATGCCAAATATGTTCGGTACCGATGGCGTTAGAGGATTAGCAAATCGCGATTTGACTGCACAATTAGCGTTAGATTTAGGCGATGCTGCCGTCCGTGTTTTAGGAGAAACGCATAGCAGCGAGTCAAATAGCGAAGATACAGGGAAAAAGATGCACGCTAGGAGAAGGGCGCTGGTTGGTCGCGATACTCGCGTTTCTGGTGATTTTCTAGCGTCCGCTTTAGCTGCAGGCATGAGTGCAGGCGGATTTGACGTTATAGACGCTGGCATAATCCCAACTCCTGGCGTGGCCTTTTTAACTTCTGTGCTAAACGTAGAGATGGGTGCAGTAATATCTGCTTCGCATAATCCAATGCCAGATAATGGAATCAAGTTCTTTGCGCGCGGTGGTTTTAAGCTTCCAGACAGTAAAGAAGACGAGATTGAAGCAGTTTTAGGCAAGGATTGGCAGCGTCCTACGGGCAGCGGTGTTGGGCGAATCAGCCACGATACCACTACAGCTACAAATCTTTACATTGATCATCTTGTTTCTTCTGTAGCGCCTTTAAGCAATGAGTCTTCTACTCGTCCTAAGCCTCTTGCAGGTCTTAGAGTAGTGGCAGATTGCGCAAATGGCGCAACGTCTGTAGTAGCTCCAGAAGCATTGCGCAGAGCTGGCGCAGAAGTGATTGTTATTAACGCTTCTCCAGATGGATACAACATTAACGATCACGCGGGTTCCACGCATCCCGAGCAGTTGCAAGCCATGGTTAAGGCGTCTAAGGCCGATTTAGGAGTAGCTTTCGACGGAGATGCGGATCGCTGCCTGGCTGTAGACGAGAACGGAAACATGGTTAATGGCGACCAAATCATGGGCATTCTTGCGCGTTCTAAGAAGGCCGAAGGCAAGCTGAATCACAATACGCTTGTTGTTACTGTAATGAGCAATCTTGGATTAAAGCTTGCGCTAAAAGACATGGGCATCTCTACTGTTCAAACAAGCGTTGGAGACCGCTACGTTCTAGAAGAGATGCTTAGAGGCGATTATTCTCTTGGTGGCGAGCAGTCGGGTCATGTGATTAATCGCGAGTTTGCAACCACGGGAGATGGCACTCTTACAGCGCTTACGTTGTGCCGCGAAGTTGTGCGTGAAGGCAAGAAGCTTTCGCAAATGGCTGCCGACTTCCCGCAGCTTCCGCAATGCCTGGTAAATGTGCCGAATGTAGATAAGATGGCTGCTAAGACAAATGCTGCTGTTCTTAATGCTGTAGAGAAGGAAAGTGCGCTTTTGGGAGACACGGGTCGCGTTCTTCTTAGACCAAGCGGAACGGAGCCACTTGTGCGCGTTATGTGCGAAGCTGCAACGCAAGAGCAAGCAGATGAGGTTTGCGCGCGACTTGCACAAGTTGTAACGGATAATCTTAAGCTGTAACGCGCGAGCGATTTCCCGAGAATGTTGTTAGACACGCCGTCTAGAGCTACAAAAAGCGGATAATCTTGATATACTAGCTCTTTTGGTATTGTTGTTGATATATACGCCATTAGCAATAGTCGAATTTAGATTTATAGATTGCTTTAGAAGTTTTATGAATCGCATGGGTAAAGGAGTCCTATGTTTACGCATCACGCAAGTGTCGATACTAAGCTTAGCCGCGCAGTAGAGCGACTTTTGGATTCTGCTACAGAAGATGGTGTTTTGTCGATTGTTCAAGCAGGGGAGCCTGTTTTAAGGCAGCGCACGGTTGCTTACGATGGTCAGCTTACGCGCGCAACGCTTAACAAACTTATTTCGCTTATGCACAGCACTATGCTAGACGCTCCAGGTGTTGGTTTGGCTGCGCCGCAAATCGGGCTTGGATTAGCGATTGCGGTTGTAGAAGATCACGTTAGAGACGACGAAGACGACCCTAGAGATATTGCGGAATTGCCATTTAGAGCGATTATTAATCCGCACTATGAGCCAATTGGCACGCAAACGCGCAGTTTTTACGAGGGCTGCTTAAGTGTTGCAGGGTATCAAGCTGTTCGTCAGCGCTGGCTAGACATTCAAGCCACTTGGCAAGACGAGGATGGAAAGCAGCATTCGCAGCGCTTGCACGGTTGGCCAGCGCGAATCTTCCAGCACGAGACGGATCATTTACGCGGTGAGCTTTACATTGATCGCGCAGAAATGCGCTCGCTTTCTAGCGACGAAAACCTTGAGGATTATTGGGCAGATGAGGCAGTTCCTGTAAACGCTGCTAGAACACTCGGATTTGCGATTTAAAATAAAAGACTAATGTAAATTAAAATCCCCCACAAGTTTTCTTGCGGGGGATTTGCTTATCGCTTATCGCGAGTTATTACGCATTGTTACGTAGTTGCTATCAGATGTGGAAGTAAAGCTCATACTCAAGTGGCGTTGGAGCCAAACGAGCCATATCCATCTCTTCGTGCTTTAGATTAAGCCAAGTCTCAATCAAGTCGCTAGTAAACACATCTCCTTGCATAAGGAAGTCGTGATCTTCTTCCAAAGCCTGCAAAGCTTCACCAAGCGAAGAAGGGACCTGCTTAATGCCGTCGTGCTCTTCTGGAGGAAGCTCGTACAAATCCTTATCAACAGGAGCAGGAGGCTCAATGTGGTTCATAATGCCGTCTAAGCCAGCCATAAGCTGAGCAGAGAACGCCAAGAATGGGTTGCACGAAGGATCTGGCGCGCGGAATTCAATACGCTTAGCAGAAGGAGCCTCGCCAGCAAGAGGAATACGAATAGCTGCAGAACGGTTACGAGCAGAGTAAACCAAGTTGACTGGAGCTTCGTAGCCTGGAACCAAGCGGTGATAAGAGTTAAGCGAAGGATTTGTAAAAGCGAGCACAGAAGACGCGTGCTTAATAAGGCCGCCAATGTACCAACGCGCAATATCGGAAAGCTGAGCATAACCAGTTTCCGCATAGAACAATGGCTTGCCATCTTTCCAAAGCGATTGATGGCAATGCATGCCAGTGCCGTTATCTCCAGCAATTGGCTTTGGCATAAATGTTGCAGCCTTGCCAGCCAAAGCAGCGGTCTCGTGAACAACATACTTGTACTTCATTAAGTCGTCGCCAGCGTGAACAAGCGTGTTGTAACGGTAGTTAATCTCCTGCTGGCCTGCTCCGCCAACCTCGTGGTGAGAACGCTCAAGAATCAAGCCAACCTTTTGAAGATTGTAAACCATGTCGTCGCGCAAGTCTTGGTTGTGATCAACAGGTGGCACAGGGAAGTATCCGTGCTTTACGCGATTCTTAAAACCAATGTTGTTGCTGCCATCGTCTTCGGTGTCGATGCCAGAATTCCATGGAGCCTCGTTAGAATCCACCTCGTAGAAGGAGCGCTGCATGTCGTTTGCAAAACGAACCTTGTCGAAAATAAAGAACTCGGCTTCTGGCGCAAAGCTTGCGGTATCGGCAATGCCAGTTGCCTTTAAGTAGGCTTCGGCTTTAATCGCAACTTGGCGAGGATCCCTAGAATAAGGCTCGTCTGTTACAGGATCCACAATCGAAAAAGCAACGTTCAAAGTCTTGTGCTTGCGGAATGGGTCAATGTATGCGGTGTCTACGTCTGGAATAAGCTTCATGTCGGACTCGTTAATAGCTTGGAATCCTTGCATAGAAGAGCCGTCGAAAGCCATTCCATCCGTAAATGCGCTGTTTAAGAATTCGCTTGCTGGCACAGTAAAATGCTGCTGAACACCAATCAAATCAGTAAATCGAACAGATACGTACTCAATGCCTTCTTGCTTAATCAAAGCCTCGGCATCTTCTTTAGTTTGCAAAGTGGTCATGCCACAATCCTTTCATAAAAATCTCAGTAAATAGTTTAGATTGTTGTATATGATTTTGTATTTCAGCGACTCGACTATCTGGTTACGATTGTGTTACACGCTTTGTAAAGTACAATGGAATTTATGACAAATAAAGAAAACCACGAAAGCCGTATGGATAGCAACGGCACAAGCGCAAAAATCGACTTAGCTTCGATTTTTCCAGCTAAGGGAGATAATCGAAGGCCTCCTGATTGGCTAAGTCGCGCGCTTATGTATGCGGTAATCGCCGCGTTTGTTGCGATTTTTGTTTGGTTTGCGTGGGGAAGTATAGCTTTTATAGTTTTCGACGTTGTAATCTCCATTTTTATAGCGTTGGCAATAGAGCCACTTGTTGTGCGCCTTATAAAACACGGTTGGAGTAGGGCTTTTGCGTCTTTGGCAAGCTTGGTTGGGCTGCTTGCGGTTATTATTTTGCTGCTTGTTCTTTTTGGCAATCTTTTTGTGCAACAAGCTGTTTCCATGGTTCTTGGTTTACCTGATTTATACAACCAATTTGCGCATTTTGTGTTAAATTCCACTGGATTTAAGATGCCAAATATCGAGCAGCTTGGAATGGAGATTTTGCGCAACATTCAAACATCGTGGGTTGTGGATTTTGGCGGTTTTGCACTTAACACCACCTGGGGTTTGATGGCCGCTTTGCTTGATTTGCTTACCATTTTGATGGTTACTTATTATATTTCGGCTGCAGGTCCTGCAATGCGTAGAAGCGTGTGCCGCTTGCTGAATCCTAAGTCTCAAAGGCGATTTTTGTTTATATGGTCGGTTGTTCAAGAGCAAATATCGAGCTTCTTATTCTCGCGCACAATTTTGGCTGCGATTAATGCAACGGGTACTGCGATTTTCCTAATATTTATGAAAGTTCCGTATTGGCTTCCGCTTGCGCTGTTTTGTGGAATAGTTTCGCAATTTGTGCCTACGATTGGTACGTATTTGGGTGGAGCTTTGCCAATCGTGTTTGCTTGGAGTTCCAACGGTTTTGCGTCAGCTTTGGCTGTTCTTGTTTTTGTGACCATCTATCAGCAGATTGAAAACATGGTGATTTCTCCTAAGATTTCCGAAAAAACAATGGACTTAAATCCTGCTGTAGCATTTTTGTCGGTGTTGGTAATGGGTGCTGTTTTTGGGGCGCTTGGAGCATTTTTGGCGCTTCCTGTTACTGCCAGCTTGCAAGCTATTCTTAAGGTTTGCACAAAGCAGTACAAGCTTGTTGATTCTCCATTAATGAACGATCCAAAGCCTAATCGCAAGTCGATTATGGTTACGAGTGTTGAAGCGATTGGCAATAGTTTTGTAAAGCCTGTTAAAGACAAGGTTCTTCGAGTTATGAAAGGCTCGTCTTCTAGAGTTTCGATTAATGAAGACATTATGTATTGGTATAAGCAAGCTTATGTTTCTTCTAGTGATTCTAGCCTTTCTTCTAGTGATTCTAATGAAAGTCAAAATTCTCAAGAAGATTCTGGATATATTGCTACTATGGCGATTTCGCGCGATGTTCTAGATGCAGTTAATCGCGATATTGCTAAGAAACGCGCGGAAAATGCGGATTTGGATAGTGGGCAAGCGGATCGCGAATCGCAAGCAGCCGACGGGTTGCATGCGAATGCTAAAGATGAGTCGCAAGATAAGTCGAAAGCAAATAAATCTGCTACAATTCCAAGCGAAAGTAAAAACAAAAAATCGAACACAAACACAAATCCACGAAGCGGGTGGAATAAATGATTCTTTTGTCTATTTTCGACGTTTTAGTAATCATAATCGGCGTGAGCAGCGTTATTTACCAAGGCGTTTGCGCAGTGGCGTCGCTTATTGCAAAGCCAGTGGTTTTCCCTCCAGCGCCAATGGACAAGCATTACGCGGTTTTAATATCTGCGCGAAACGAGGAAGCTGTAATCGGGAATCTTATAGAGTGCATACAGCATCAAACTTATAACCAACAGCTAATAGATATTTGGCTAGTTGCCGACAATTGCACAGACAGCACGGCGCAAGTTGGAAGAAAGTATGGGTGCAATGTTATAGAGCGATTCGATAAGCAGCATATTGGCAAGGGCTACGCGCTTAGCTACCTTTTGGACCACATAATGGAGCTTGGAAAAGACAAAGATTACGACGCGTACTTTGTTTTTGACGCCGACAATAAGCTGGATTTGCATTATTTTGAAGAGATGAACAAGGGATTCCACGCTGGGTATCAGATTTTAACAAGCTACAGAAATTCCGTGAACCTATCGGATAATTGGGTGTCTTCTGGGTCCGCATTGTGGTTTATACGCGAATCGCGATTTACCAACAATTCGCGCATGCTTTTTGGGTCTAGCTGCCACGCAGGCGGAACGGGATTCATGTTTTCGCGCGAAATTATGCACAGAAATCGTGGGTGGAAGTTCCACCTGCTTACAGAAGATCTTGAGTTTACAATGGACTCGATTTTGCACGGCGACAAAGTGGGTTATTGCGGGTCGGCGGTTCTTTACGATGAGCAGCCTGTATCGTTTAGGCAAAGCTGGAGGCAAAGGCTGCGCTGGAGTAAGGGCTTCTTGCAAGTGTTTAGATATTACGGAGCGGCTCTTATACGCCACGGAATCCGCGAGCGCGATTTTTCGTCGGTTGATTTTACGCTTATGCTTTGCCCGTTTATGGTGCTTGCGATTATTCGCCTTATACTCGGATTTATCTTTGCAGCATTTGGATTTGTTACGTGGGCAAGTCAGATTGATTCAACGCTTAGCTTTATAACCACTACTGTTACAAGCGTTTTGGGTATGATGGTGTTTGTTTCGCTTACTATTCTTGTAGAACACGATAAGCTTGGAGCCACTAACAAAGAGCTTTTTGCGTACGTTCTTAGCTTCCCGATTTTTATGCTTTCGTATGTGCCGATTGCGTTCCAAGCTGTGTTCTCTAAGAGCGAGTGGAAGCCGATTCATCACACGGGGCGATAGTTTTGCTGCGTTCTGCGCGAACGACATGACCTGCCTCGTAGTGTGTTTATACGCAAGATATGAGATAATAGAATCCTTGGTGTAAACGTGCGATTGCGCAATTAATGTGGCGCAATACGTGCGTTTATCTGTATGTTGCGAGGTTTATATGGTGGATTCTGTTCCTTCTGCAAATGTGTCTGGCAGTGTTCCAGTTTTTGGCGTAAACACTTATTCGAGTGATAGTAGTGCAGAAGTTCCTGCGGTTTCTATTCGCGGATTTGTTAAGACTTTTGGCAAGAAAGTTGCTGTAGATAATCTTTCGCTAGATATTCCAGCAGGCTCTTTCTACGGATTGGTCGGCCCTAATGGTGCTGGCAAAACCACTACGATTAAGATGCTTACGGGCTTGCTTATGCCAGATGCTGGCTCGGCTTCGATTTTTGGCAACGATGTTTGGAGTGACGTAAATAGCGCTAAGCGCGCAATCGGTTTAATGCCTCAAGCAGACGAGATTTTTAAGACGATTACTGGCCTTCAGCTTTTAACATACGCTGGCATGCTTCGCGATATGAGTCGCGCAGAATCCGTAAAGCGCGCAAACGACTTGCTTTCTGCTTTCGACTTAACAGAAGCTGCAAACACTATGGTTTCTGACTATTCAACTGGTATGACTAAGAAGATTTGCCTTGCAACAGCAATGATTCACAGCCCGCGCGTGCTTGTGTTGGACGAGCCTTTTGAGGCAGTGGACCCTGTTTCTAGCGCAAATTTGAAGGATATTCTCGCCGAGTATGTTTCTACTGGCGGCACGGTGATTATTTCTTCGCACGTTATGGAATTAGTTGAAAAAATGTGCTCGCACGTGGCGATTATTAACGAAGGCCACGTTGCAGCTTCTGGCACGCTTGAAGAAGTTGCTCAAGGCAAAGATCTTGAAGATCGCTTTATGGAGCTTGTTGGTGGACGTCATTCTGCTGCGCGCATTGATTGGCTTAACGGCGGCGAGTCTTATAACGCAACGCCAATCGCAAGCAACCACAACGCGTGAGCGAAAGGCGGTAAGTAATCATGTCTATGATTTTTACAATGGTTCGCCTTCGCTGGGCGCTTACTTTTTCTGTTATGCGAAAGTCAATTTGGCAAAAAATCGGCTTTGGTATATCAATTGTTTTTGGACTCGCGATTATATGCGCTCTTGGTTTTGCAGGCTGGGAAGCAGGAAAGTATCTTAATCCAGGAATGCTTGCAGACGCTAAAGATTGGCAGGAATTCCAATTGATTCCAATAATGGGTATGTCGATTGTGTCAATTTTTACGTTGTTTATAAACCTGTTTATGTTAGGCAGCGACACAACACTAAAATCGCGTAGTTTTGCGCTTTACGGTATTCCTCACGTAAAGCAGCAAGCTGGCATGCTTCTTGGCTCCCTTTCTGGAGCGATTTCAATAAGTTGCACAATCGCGCTTGCTTTGTGGTCTTTAGCGTACAGAAACTTTGGAATTGTGCCGGTTTTAGTCAGCGTAATTGCAGCTCCGCTTTACGTTGCAACAATCGTGTCTTTAAGCAAAATGCTTATTGAGCTTTTGGATACTATTTTAATAAACAAGCGTTCAAGAAACATTTTTTACTTTGCTATTTTCGTAGCGTATATGCTTTTTGTTGCGTCAATGAACACGCATAGCCCCTCGCAAATTGTAATTTCGCTAGGTACAAGTTTCTGCGCTGTGTCTGCTTTAACTCCATTAAGCGCTGCTATGGCTTTGCCTCTTGACGCCATCAATGGCAATTGGCTTGCGCTTGTTATTCGCTTCCTTATTTGCGTTGTGACGATTGCTGCTTGCTTTGCAATCTCTGTATTTTGCGCAAAATTAGAGCCTAAGCTACTTCGCGGTGAGCAAAAAACAGTTGTTAAAACTAAGGGAATCGGCTTCTTTGCATCAGTTCCAGACAACATAGTTGGTGCGATTATTGCGCGAATTATTAGTGTTATGAGAAGAGATATGCGTCAACTGTTTTTGCTTATTGCGCCGCTTTTTATGCTGGTAGTTGCAGGAGGAACTAGTTTTAATGCTAAAGGATTTGGTTCTATAGCACAGGACATAGGTGTTTCTGGCTGGATGATATATGCTGCGACGCTTATGGGAATGGTTGTTGGAAACAATATTGCATACGATGGAACAGCTTTTACTATGCATGCGATTATTGGCGTAAAAGGTTTGCACGATCGTTTAGCGCACGCAATAGTTTGGTCCGTGATTTGCGCTGTGTACTTTGCAATTCTTGGAATAGGGGTTTACGCTTTCCTTTTCTTTGTAGCAAATGTTCAGCAAAATATGAATGCAGTTATGTTCCAAACCCTTTCTCCAATCGGAGTAGCTTTTGCGACCATAGGCATTGGCTTAATTTCTTCGTGCATTGCAATGTACCCTGTATCGTCAATCGAAAAGCCATTTTCTAGGCCGCAAGGTTCTGCTGGCGGGCGAAGTTTTGCAGCTATCGGCTTTATGCTTCTTTCTGTAGTTTGCATGATTCCTTCGGTTGCGGCTGTGATTGCGTTTATTATTCTTGCGCCGCAACTGCTGTGGATTGCATGCATTCTGTTCGTAGTGAACGGCGCAATTGTGTTGGCTGTTGGCGTAATTATTGGTGGCAAAGTAATGGATAAGCGCATGATTCGTATTGTAGAAAACTTGCGCAGATTTGCCTCGATTACTGCTTGAGTATTAATGCGCACGTAAGATCTGCGATTTATGTGTGCAAGCGTATAGCTTATGTAGACTTTATGTAGTTCTTATATAGTCTACATGGCTTGTATAGTTATACAGAGTTGCAATTAATCGGTAAAACAGGCGGCGTGCGCATGCAAGACGATGAAAACGTTAAGAATCCAGATAATATAATCGAGATTCCCGAAGATGCTTTTACGTCTAAAGAATCAAGAGAAAAAGCTGGATTTACGTCTAGCTTAGGTGCGCAAAAGCCGCCAAAGTCACGTAATCGCGCTGTTGTGTGCTTAATCGCAGCTGCAAGCGTTGTATCACTAATGTGCGGATATATTCTGTTCGATAGCAAAGATCTTTTGCAAAATCGCGATTTTATTCAGTCGCGAATGGCAATTAAAAACAATAAATCTTTGCAAGAGCTAAGCAGTCCAAAACCTAAGAAAATAGCGCATTACGCGTCTTTAATAAAGCAATTAGATAAAAACAAGCCAGTTGACAAAGCTGCTGCGGAAAAGGTTTTACAAACATTCCTTGAAAATCCCGCGCTTGGGCCAAATGCGGCGGCTGTTATAGCGGATGCAAACGGGAAGATTATTGCTGCAAAAAACGAAGATCTTGCTTTGCAACCAGCGTCTACAATGAAAACGCTTACAGCTCTAGCAGCCTCGCATACTTTAGACATGGCTTCAACGCTAGACACGCTGGTTTATGCAAGCTGCGACGAGAGTGGGAGTGCTGCGCGAATTGTTTTGCGCGGCGGCGGAGACATGCTGCTTGGGGCTGGGCAAAGCGACCCGAATCACGTAAACGGTAGAGCAGGTTTAGAAACTCTTGCAAATAAAACGGCTGCAGCTCTTAAAAAGCGGGGCGTTAAGATTGTTCAGTTTGCTGTTGACGATTCGCTGTTTGGTGCAAAAAGATACCCTGAGCTTATTAACGAGAACGACGAAGAAGGTAGATTCTACGCTCCAACTTCGTCTGTTGCGGTAGATGAGGGGCGCAATCGCGATTTTGCGGCGTGGGTTTCGTACGGAAACGACGCAGACGATACCGACGATTATCCGCTTTTAGACAGGCATCCTGCGGTTAGTACGGGTTTGATTTTTGCAAATTTGCTGCAAAAGTCTGGCATTGACGTTCGCGAATGGAAGGGTGATTCTGCAAAAATCACTAAGGCGGCTAAAATTTCTGGCGCAGACTCCATGCATGTTAGCTACAAAAAATCGCTTATTTCCGCCGATTTTAGCCAGATTGCGCGCGTTTGTTCTGCGCCGCTAAGCGAGATAATGGCGTATATGCTTAGGCATTCCGACAATTCCCTTGCGGAAGAGTTCGGGCGTTTAACTGCGCTCGCAATGCGTAAGTCAAATTCTCCAAAGGGTGCAACTTTGGCTGTGCAAGATGTTCTGCGCGATTTAGGTATTGATATAAACGGATTGCACATGTCGGATTGCTCGGGACTTTCGCCTAAATCCGCTGTTCGCGCGGTTACTTTGATTCAGGTTCAAGCGCAAAATCTTAAAGCGGGGCTTGGTGCTGCTGCGGCAGAAGGCTTGGCTTTGCCAGGCGTTTGGTGTACTTCTGCTAGAAAGCGTCTTGTTGATAAGTCGGCAGCTGGATTGATGCGTGTTAAAACTGGATTTTTGGGTGATGTTTCGTCTATGGTTGGCAACGTTTCTAGAAAGTCGGGAGGCGCGCTAACCTTTGCGGTTGTTGTTAACCCTCCTGGAGACGTTAACTACACTTATGTTGGCGTTAATAAGATGATGGCGGAGCTGACCAATCTTTAGTTGCTCGCGTCTTTGCTTGTTGTTGCGCGAGGTTTGAGTATTTCTCTCCTCGCAAGTGACGCGCACTTTTACGGATAGTTTATGAACGTTAATATTCTAAGGTTTTAGGTTTTGGGATGGCGCTATTTATTGCTCGTAGAGAAATACATCAAACCTTCTGAATATCTAGAACAATTGCGTATCTTTCATCGCCGAGATTCTCGATTTTTCTTGCTGCTTCAGCGAATCACCATTTCATGCTGAGGTTCGCTTCATCCGCTGCGAAAAATCTCGAATCTCTACTTCACTTGGCGGAAAAACTTCCGCATTTTGTACCATTTTTGACCTAAATCACGTACAAAAAGCGGAAATATCGCGCGCGCGACGACCTGCCTTCAAGCTCGGTCAAAGCGCGCGTGCGTAAATCGTTATAGTATGCGATTTTCTGCTTGCTTCATATCCTCCTGGAAGCGAAATCGGCTTTTGACCATGCCAGTTTGTTATTAACTCGTCGATTGATTCTATATGATTTGACGAAAAGCGTATTCCAGCAGCACTTAGCGCGCGAGCTACGATTCGCCGCCTAATCGAGATGTGGCTATTTTCTAGAGTCGCAAGTTTGATTTTGACTTTGCAATCCTCTTTTACAATCGCCTCTTTTTCTACAAGATTTACTTGCGAGTTTATGTAGTCTAGGTCGTCTTGAGCAAATTTCGCTCCTTTTGCAAGCAGCAAAGTCATATCTGATTCAAAAAATCGCGAAATATACGGCATAAGCGTATGCCTGATTCTAGAGCGCAGCGGGTAGGATTTTGGCAGCTCAACATCGATTGGCGATGAATCGCCGTTTGTTGGATCGTCCCACCATTCAACGCCCAAATCCTTGCAAATCTGCGTGGTTTCAAGTCGCGTAAGATTAATTAGCGGCCGAGCAAATAGCACATTCTCCCTAACTGTAACGTCTTTCATTCCAGCCACGGCCTCCAAGCCAGCAGAATCGCGCAATCCCATTAAAACCGTTTCTGCTTGGTCGTTTGCTGTGTGTGCTAAAAGAACCGCCGACGCGCGCAAGTCTTTTGCAACTTCAATAATCGCAGCGTATCTAGCGTCCCTGGCCGCGCTTTCTTCTCCCTTTTCGCTGTCTTTAACTTGCACAGATTTAATAAATACAAGCGACTCGTCTACTCCAAGTTTTGCAACAGTTTTAGCAGCATTAAGCGCCACTTTTCTGGAGTCTTTTTGAAGATTATGATTTACGATTATTGCAGCGCATTGAATCCCTCTGCTTGCGCATACTTTTGATGCAAGCGCCGTTAGTGCAAGCGAATCGCGACCGCCAGAGCATGCGACCAACACAATAGGAGCGGATGGCAAAGTTGCGTGTTCGCCGTGTTGCAAGAATTGCGGGTCTTGCACGTTTAACCCTATGTTATTAAAGCAACGTTTTACTTGGCCGATTCCTTTGCGCCAACAAGATGAGTACACCATGCTTATAGTCTAAATCCTAATGTGTAAGTTGTAACATGTCCGTCATTCTCTTATGCAATTATAGTTAGCATGCAAGTTGCAGATATAAGAGATGATATTGATTACGAATTAATCAGCCACGAAGAGCTTATGAAGCGCATTCGTGAGGTTGCTGCTCAAGTTAGCAAAGACTACAAAAACCGCGATATTTTGCTTGTTGCAGTGCTTAAAGGCGCTGTAAACACGCTTGCTGTTTTCTCGCAGGAGCTTAGTCTTAACGCGCCGATGGACTTTATGAGTCTTTCTAGCTACGGCAGTGGCACTAAGACCAGCGGCCAGATTACGGTTCGCGAGGACTTAACTACAGATGTTCGCGGTCGAGATGTGCTGATTGTAGAAGATATTGTTGATTCTGGCAAGACTTTGGACTGGCTTGTTAGGGAGCTTAAGGGCAGGGGAGCTGCAAGTGTAAAGGTGTTTGCGCTTTTAACAAAGCCAGCTCGCCGAGAAGTGGAAGTAGATATTGCGTACACTGGTTTTGAGATTCCAGACGCGTTTGTAGTCGGTTTTGGCATGGACTACGACGAAAAGTACAGGAATCTTAATTCTATTGCGGTTCTTAAGCCTTCTGTATATGAGTCTTGATTGGTTCTTTATTAGCGGTCTTGATTAGATGTTTGTAATTGAGTAATCTTGATTGATTACATGCTATTTATTTAGGGATTAATTAAAGGGATTAATTCAAGCGATTAATTACAGCGATTACAGCGATTGCGCTTTGGTTGCTTGCGATTAGTGATTACGTGTTTAGACGAGTGTTGTTAGTTAGAATCCTGAAAGGAGTCTGATTGTATGGGCGCTTCTCCAATGTCGCCTCGCGGACCTATGGGTGGACCTATGAAAAGTCCTATGGGAGGAAACGGCAACAATCCGTTCTTGCCTCCTAATTTTGGAAACAATTCAAATAAGAATAAGAATAAGAACAATAACGGCAATAAGAATAATGGCAATAAGAATAACGCCAATCCAAAGGATGGCAATAATTCCGATTCCAATCGTAAATTCTTTAAGTCGCCTTGGACTTGGATTGTTATTTTAGTTTTGCTTTCTGTAGCTGCATTCCAATTGTTTGTGCATAATGGTTCGCAAATAATCGACACTCAAGACGGATTAGAGTTGCTCGATAATCGTAGTGCAAATTACGTTGAGGTTATAGACAATAAGCAGCTTGTTAAGCTTACTCTAAACAATAAGTACGTTAAGTTAGATAAGCGCGATAAGCAAAAGCACGATTACGGAAAAGACGTTCAGTTCTACTACACGATTGCTCAAAGCAAGACAGTTGTGCAAAAGATTCAAAAGGCTAAGCCAGCAAACGGTTGGACTGTTAGCATACAAACTTCTAGCTTTTTCTCGTACTTGATTACGTCTATGCTGCCGATTTTGATTCTGCTTGGACTTGTTTGGTTTATGTTTGGCAGAATGGCAAGCGCAGGCGGCGGAATGCTTGGCATGGGTGGCGGCCGCGGCCGTGGAAAGCTTTTGGAAGGTCAGACTCCTAAAACTAAGTTTGCGGATGTTGCAGGCGAGCAGTCTGCAGTAGAAGAAGTTGAGGAGATTAAGGAATTCCTTAAAGATCCTTCTCGCTACAAGGCTTTGGGCGCGCGCATTCCGCGTGGCGTGCTGCTTTATGGCCCTCCAGGAACTGGTAAAACTCTTCTTGCGCGTGCAATTGCAGGCGAAGCTGGCGTGCCGTTCTACGCCATGGCTGGTTCGGACTTTGTTGAGATGTTCGTTGGTCTTGGCGCGTCTCGCGTGCGCGAGCTGTTTGATGAAGCTAAGAAGAACGCTCCAGCAATCATCTTTATTGACGAGATTGACGCTGTTGGACGCCGCCGCGGAAGTGGCATGACTGGCGGCCACGATGAGCGCGAGCAAACTCTTAATCAGCTGCTTGTAGAGATGGACGGCTTCGATAACGACACTAATTTGATTATTATTGCTGCTACAAACCGACCAGATGTGCTTGATTCTGCGCTTTTGCGACCAGGCCGATTTGATCGCCAAGTGGCTGTGGAAGCTCCAGATTTGGAAGGCCGAGAGGCGATTCTTAAGGTTCACGCTAAAGGCAAGCCTTTTGTTCCAGACGTGGATCTTCACATGGTTGCTGTTAGAACTCCTGGATTTACGGGCGCGGATTTGGCTAATGTGCTTAACGAGGCGGCTTTGCTTTGCGCTCGCTCTGGTGCTCAGCTTATCGACAATCGCGCTATTGACGAGGCAATTGACCGCGTTCAGGCTGGTCCTAGAAAGAAGTCTAAGGGCATGGCTTTGGATGAGTTGCGTAACACGGCTTATCACGAAGGTGGTCACGCGCTCGTTGCTGCTGCCTTGCATCACACGGATCCTGTTACTAAGGTTACGATTTTGCCTCGCGGCCGCGCTCTTGGATACACGGCTGTTATGCCAACTAGCGACCGCTATTCTCAGTCTCGAAACCAGCTGCTTGATCAAATGGCGTATGCTATGGGCGGCCGCACTGCGGAAGAGGTTGTGTTCCACGATCCAACTACTGGTGCTTCTAACGACATTGAAAAGGCCACAGCAATCGCTCGCAAGATGGTTGTTGAATATGGCTTCTCATCTAAGCTTGGCGCTGTAAAGTGGATGGATGCAGATCAAGATTCTTCTGGTTCTTTGGATTCTTTGCAATCGCGTAAGTTCTCTAATAAGACTGCGGAAGTGATTGACGAAGAAGTTCATAAGCTTATTGAAACGGCTCATACCGAGGCTTGGCAGATTATTAACAATAATCGCGATATTTTGGATGAGCTTGTTAGCAAGCTTCTTGTTAAGGAGACTCTTAACGAGAAGGAACTTGAGCAAATCTTCTCTAAGATTCGTAAGGCGCCAGAGCGCGATTTGTGGCTTTCTAATGCGGATCGCCCAGATTCGCCAATCCCTCCTGTAGAGATTCCAGAAAGCTTAAAGAGGAATGTTGCAGGTGCGAGTTTAGAGAAGGGCGATAAGGATTCGGATTCTAATGCTTCTAAGGCGGATGCTGCAGCGGATTCTGCAGCGCAAAAGTCGCAAGCAACTGGCGAGTCGCAAGAATCGCACGAGTCTTCCTATGTCTCAAATATTGCAAATACTACAAATGCCCTAAATAGCCCAATGCAAACAACCGCAGTGGTTTCTATGCAAGGCAAAAAGAGCGATTCAACAATGCGCGCAATGCTAAACGTGTTAAGCGGACTTGAGTATAAAGATTCGCATAGCGTAACTCAAGTCGAAGGTGTTTCGGCGCTTTACCAGGCAAGCAATGCAAACGGTGAAGATTTTTGCGCGGTTGTAGTGGCGTCTACAACAATGAGCAATCAGGAATTTGCGCAAAGAATCGAGCAAATGCAACGCGATCAAATTGATGGCGATTCTGCCGATTCTGCCAGCTCTTTAGATTTGCGCTTAAATATTGTTGGAACAAGAGAATACGGCTTAGATAGCGCGTCTACAAAGTCAATGGATTCAAGCAATCCTTTGCACTTAAGTGCTGCGCAATTGGAGCCGTGGATGCAAGTTGAGCCAGATGCTGCAATTGATGGCGAGCCAGTCTCTTACAAACTTGCGCTTTTGCAAGATGCTTCGCAAGTTGGCGTTTATTCTGAGCGCTGGATTATTGGGGAGTGCTGATGAAAGCTTACCGTACGCCTTGGTGGTATTTTGCGCTTGGACTATTGTTTGGATTCGTATTCGGCGCGTTTTTGGTCTCGATTACAGAATCTAGCGCAATATCGCTTTCGGGAGCTCCGTGGATTGTTTTGGCTGTTATGATAATCGGCGGAATAGTCACGTTTGTTCTTGCTTGGCAGACGCATCAATACGCTACTTCTAAGCCAAAAGAGCGCAAGCCTTTTAACATGCAAATGGCTGTTTCGGCGTTAATGCTTGCAAAATCGCTTGGAATGGCTGGTGCTATTTTAACGGGCTGGTATGCAGGTCAGATTTTTGTTTGCTGGCCGCACGCGGATATTCCGCTTTATTCCAACGTTATTCGCGAATGTGTTATTGCGGGAATCGTGTGCATTATAGACATGATTATTGGCATTGTTGGCGAATGGATGTGTCAGATTCCTCCAGAAGATGGAGCGGATGCTGCTGGCGATTCTTCGGATCGAGCGCAGCAAGCGGCGGCGGTTTAATGGCGGTTAGCTGCGATTAATGGCAACTAACGGCGCTTAATGGCAATCAAAATTGCAACTAAAATAGCGGTTTAACAATTTTAAGAAAGGTATTACTTTGGCTGAATTTATTTACCAAATGATTAAGGCACGCAAGTCTTACGGAGATCGCGTAATTCTAGACGACGTTACCTTAAGCTTCTTGCCGGGCGCAAAAATTGGCGTTGTTGGCCCTAATGGCATGGGTAAATCAACGTTGCTAAAGATTATGGCTGGTTTGGAGAATGTTTCTAACGGCGAAGCTTCGATTACTCCAGGCTACACCGTTGGCATTTTGCAACAGGAGCCGCCGCTGGATGAGACTAAAACCGTTGGCGAAAACATTAAGATGGCTTTTGGTGAGATTGCTCAAAAGGTTGATCGATTCAACAAAATCGGCGAAGAGATGGCAAATCCAGATGCCGACTTTGATGCATTGATGGAAGAAATGGGCAAGCTGCAAACGGAGATTGATGCGGCTAACGGTTGGGATTTGGATTCTCAGCTTGAGCAGGCAATGGACGCTTTGCAATGCCCAGACCCAGATTCGCCTGTTTCTGTGTGCTCGGGTGGAGAAAGACGCCGAGTTGCATTGTGCAAGCTTTTGCTTGAAGCACCAGATTTGCTGTTGCTTGATGAGCCTACAAACCACTTGGATGCGGAGTCAATTCTTTGGCTGGAACAGTTCTTGCACAAGTACGAAGGCGCTGTTATTGCTGTAACTCACGATCGCTACTTTATGGATAATGTTGCAGAGTGGATTTGCGAGGTGGATCGCGGTCAGCTTTACCCATACAAGGGCAATTACACTACTTACTTGGAGACCAAGGCCAAGCGTATGGAGATTCAGGGCGCTAAAGATGCAAAGCTTGCTAAGCGCTTGAAGAATGAGCTTGACTGGGTGCGCAGCTCGCCAAAGGCTCGCCAGGCCAAGAATAAGGCTCGTTTGGAGCGTTACGACCAAATGGAGCAAGAGGCACGCAATTCCAAGAAGCTTGATTTTTCGGAGATTCAAATTCCAGCAGGTCCGCGCTTGGGATCGCAAGTTTTGGAAGCGAAGCATATTCACAAGGCTTTTGGCGATCGCGTGCTAATCGACGATTTGTCGTTTACGTTGCCTCGTAACGGCATTGTTGGCGTGATTGGTCCGAATGGCGTTGGTAAGTCTACGCTTTTCAAGACGATTGTGGGCTTGGAGCCACTTTCTGGCGGCGAGCTTACTGTTGGAGACACTGTAAAGATTTCGTACGTAGATCAGAATCGCGCAGGCTTGGACCCAAATAAGAACTTGTGGGAAGCTGTTTCGGGAGGCCTTGATTTTATTGAGGTTGCAGGCGTTGAGATTCCTACTCGTGCATACGTTGCAAGCTTTGGTTTTAAGGGGTCGGATCAGCAAAAGCTTACGGGCGTGCTTTCTGGCGGTGAGCGTAACCGCTTGAATTTGGCTTTGACTCTTAAGCAGGGCGGCAATTTGCTTCTGCTTGATGAGCCTACTAACGATTTAGATGTTGAGACCTTGGAAAGCTTAGAGAACGCTTTGCTTGACTTCCCAGGATGCGCTGTGGTTGTTTCGCACGATCGCTGGTTCCTTGACCGCGTTGCAACGCATATTCTTGCTTGGGAGGGCACAGACGAGAATCCTGCAAATTGGTACTGGTTTGAAGGCAACTTCCAAGCGTACGAGGAAAACAAGATTGCGCGCCTTGGTGAGGAAGCTGCTCGCCCGCATCGCTTGCACAGAAAGCTTACGCGCTAATCGCAAGTTGTGTGTTGCTGCGACTGGCGGCTGGCAGCTGGCGGCTAATCGTAAGTTGTTAGTCGTTAGTCGCAAGCTGTTGGTGGCAAATCGTAAGTTGCTAGTCGCAAAGCTTCTACTCGCAAGTCGTATAAATCGTGTAAAACGCCTAAATCGCCTTGTAAAACGCTAAAGCAAATATCTTAAACGGTAGTCGCGCTAAAATCGTGTATTGAGCTAAAAAAGGAGTGCAAATGCCAATACTAGATAAAAATGATTCTGCTAAAGTTAAAGAATACGAGGACTTTGTAAAAAATTCTCCGTACACTAATGCAATGCAAGACATGGCATGGGCAAAGGTTAAAAACAACTGGTCTAGCGAATACGTTTATCTGGAAGAAAACGGCAAGATTACTGCTGCAGTGTCTATTCTTGGCATTAAGGCTGTAGACGATAAAACGCTGTTTTACGCTCCTAGAGGCCCAGTTTGCGACTTTTACGACGTTGAAACCACTAAAAAGCTAATCAACGAAGCAAAGCCACTTTTTGAAAAGTACAATGCATTTTTGCTTAGAATGGACCCTTGCGTTCAAACCGACGAGGATCTTATAGAAAAGTACAGGGCAGCTGGCTACACGTTTAGAGGCCAGGGATTCCACCCTAAGTCTTACTCCAACCCGCTTCACGAGATTATGCTTAAGGTTGAGGGAAAAACCGAAGAAGAGCTTATGGCTGGTTTTAGCACGCTTACAAGAAGGCATATTCGTGCTGGCATTAAGGCTGGTGTTGTAACTCGCTGGAGTAGGTCGGAAGAAGACTTGCAAACCTTCTACGAGCTTACAAAGATTATGGCAAACAGGCATGGCATTAAATATAGGCCATTTGAATACTTTGAGCGCTTGCTTGCTGCATTCCCGCAGATTGAGATTTGCACTTGCGAGTACGAGGGCGAGCCAGTTGCAAGCATGCTTTCGTTCCCGTACAAAGACACTTTGTGGTACATTTACGGCGCAACGCAGACCATGCATGGAAAGGTTGCTCCAGGCTATACGTGTATTTGGAATTTGATTTTGCGCACTAAGGAGCTTGGCTTAAAGTGGTTCAACATGGGCGGAACTTATTCGCTTAGCATGGATGAAGGCCTTTACTTCTTTAAGAACGGTTTTTGCAGAGCGAATGATCCGTTTACTTGGATTGGCGAGTTAGACGTTGTTATTGACCAAGATGCCTACAAGAAGTTTGTTGGCAGGTGGGATGATTTGCCAGAAACTAAGAGTGATGCGGATAAGGCAGATGCTGCGTCTGCAGGTGAGGCTGCTAAGACTGATGGTGATTCTAAGGCGGAATAAAGCATTAGTAATGCTCAACTCTAGTAGCTTTTAATAGATTTAATAGCTTTTAATGGCGCTTTTGCGACTAGTTGCATGTTTTGTGTGGCTAGTCGCTTTTGTTTTTCCCACGAGTCTTTCCGCTTTTTGTACGTGTTTTAGGTCGAATTTGGTACAAAGTGCGTTAATCACATAAAATTCATCATACGAATTAATCTTAAATTGTATAAAACAATTAGTAAAATATGCCTTGCATAATTGTGTGGATTTTGCGGTCGGGTTGGCGCATTAATCCAAAGAGTAAGATAATGGAGTAAGAGTATGTCTAAGAAGATTCGTGTAGTTAAGCACTATTCTGGCGTTTATTCTGGTGTTGGGGCTGATTCTCAGCCAGTTCTTTCAAAGAGTGTTTGCGCTGCAATGCTAGCTGGCGCAATGGTGCTTGGGGGGGGGGGTATTCGTTTCCTCACCTGCCTATGCTGATGGTTATGTAGACGGCACTGGCAACAACATTTATTACGGTTATAAAACAGACGCGAGTTATACAGAAGCTCGTTTCCACATTGAGGTGGATTATTACGATACTCTTGCGAATGCTCAGGCGGGCAAGGATGATGGTAAAGACCCGCTTGGAAAGTTTGTTCGCGTTCATTATCTTTCTAATTGCAATAAAGAAGGCGGCGCAGCCGACGATTGGCGATTCCGCCCAATGTGGTGGTATGGCGTTCCAAAAGGCTTGCAGAACGTGCAAAATATTACGTATACGCGCGTTGAAAAAATGACTAATATGCGCGGAAATCAGCCGTTTGTGCCAGCAGGTTCATCGCAGTTTACGTTTACAGATACAAACGGCTACGGCGTTGCGTCTAAGAAAACATATCCTACTCCAAAGCAGTGGAAAAGCATCTCCAACTTCTATTTTGATGAGCAAAATGTGCTTGCAAGTAAGGGGTGGAAGCAGCTGCTTGGTCTTAATGGCGGAAGTTACGATAACGCTGGAAATACTGAGGGTCAGTGGGGTGATTACAAAGATCAAACCGCTGGCTTGCAAGGCATTTTTGTAGACTGGGAGTCTGCAGGGCAGCGATTCTACGATATGACTTACGTTGGCGAGATGACGGATGATGCTTGGCAGAAGCGTGATGTGAATCCACTTCGTTTTGCTGCTGGCGTATATCGTTTTGCAGGTAATTGGCATTATGCGGTTGGCCAAAAGCACAATACGCCAAAGATTGCGGACCATTTGAAGCTTGTGTATCCAGAGGTTACGAAGGTTAAGAAGCCTAACGATTTAAGTGATATCGAGCAAAAGGCGATTAAAGAAAAAATTGAAAAAGCAAACGAAAAGACCAAGTACTTTAAAGAATTAGTTGCGGATAATGGTGTTGTGGTAAATCAGGACGGCTCTGCAACTATCACATTTAAAGACAACACTAAGCGCACTATGCCAGCTAGCTTGCTTGTAACAAAAGACGAGACTGATAAAGATAAGTACAAGCCAGTCATGCCTGAGCGCACGCCTGTAGTGAATTTGAAGAATCTTACTTCTGATGAAAAAACTAAAATTCGTCAAGCGATTATTAATGCCAATGGTAAGGAAAATCCAAACGAGTTCTTGAATCATGTGAAGCAAACTAATCATCAGTACGAGTTCAATGTTAAAGAAGATGGTTCTGTAGAAGTCACATACAAGGATGATTCAAAACTTACTATTCCTGCTGAAGATTTGGTGTTCCAGGGACCAAAAATCGCCGATTGGGCGCCTTACGCGGTACCTGCTCCAATCGAGGTTGCAGATCCTGCAAAATTAGATGCAGATGAACAAAAGAAAGTAACCGAAGCTTTTGATAAAGCAAACGCTGACTTGGATGTTTATACTGCAGCTAAGAAAAACGGTCAAACTCCTGTAAGCTTTGATAAAGACTTCAAGAACGCCATCATTACCTGGGCAGACGGTTCAACAACAGAGATTCCTTCTTGGCAATTCCTCAAGCAAAAGGCTGCTGAGGAAAATCCAACTCCAAAGCCGCCAACTCCAAAGCCTGCTGAAGAAAAGAAGATGTTCACGGTTGATTTGCCTGATGATCCTACCCAAGTAACATTTGATCCATTTGATAAGCATGCTACTGTGGACCAAAACATCATTACATCACTTCAAGGCCAGTTAAAGAATCGCACTGCAAAAGATGCAAGCGATCCTAATAAGTCTGTGGCTATAACATCTGCAACGATTAGTATTGCGGATGGTACCGTGACTTTCAAGGCTGATGGATATGAGGATAAGGTTTATCCAATCGGCATCTTCTATAAGAAGAAAGTAAATGGAACTGGTACCCAGAATCCTACGCAGCAGACTCCTACGAGTAAGACTGATACTGACCCAGATCAAGCAAAGAATACGTTCACATATAACGTTAGAAAAATTGAGACTGATGGAGATAAGCCAACTGTTCAAGATGCTATTAAAGCATTAAAGCAGTTTGTGAAAGACAATTACAATAACGTATCTGATGATGACCTGGCTACTGTCGCTGACAGTGTTACTGTTAATACGAAGTGGGTTCCAAAAGCTGGTACTAAGAATATGGGCGCCTATGGTGCTAAAGCACCTAATGATGGCCCGATGACTTCATTTAGTATAGATCCTACTAACGGTTTTGCTATTACAGTTCATGGTCACCCTTGGGATCCTGATGCTGACAATGGTGCCGATTGGAATTCTTCTTTGGAAAGGGGCCTGTTTACCATCCAAGCCAAAGATTTGTATGTTAAAAAGGGTACTCAGCAGACTCCTACGGACAACACCGTTGAAAAATTGAAAGAGCTTGCTAAGCAGCTTCGTGACCAGCGAAAGAAGGCTGGAGAGTTAACAGAAGATGCTATAAATACTCTCGGAGCTACTGACGATAAAATTAATAGCATGAATGATGAGAAAGCTCTTCGTGATCTTATCAAGAAGATTGCTGATTATCAGAAGCCAAAGCCAGTTGAGTATAAGTACAACTTTGAGAAGTTGACGTTGGATCACGAGGGTGATTTAACTGATGATGATTACAAGAAGATTGTTGTAGAACAGTTCTTGAAGAAGAACTATACGACGACTGACAATACAAACTGGTCTAAGCTTGAGGGTGCCTACAACAATAAGACTATTGTTCTTTCTGGCAACAATGCGAACACATATAACTTAACTCCTGTTGCAAGTGGAACATCCGGCTTGAATATTTACACTGGAGATAAGCAAACAGGTAGTGTGACAAGTGTAATTGTTGATTCAAAGACTGGAGATTTGGTTGTTCGTGGCTGGAAAGCAGGCTCTACCAGCACTAATGCGGAAGAACTGATTCGTATTAAGAAAGCTAATTTGTTTACTCCTAAGCCTAAGGAACAAAACCCAACTCCATCCGCTGAAGACCTTAAGCAGATGAAGGAGGATGCGAAGAAGATTATCGATCGTAATCCTAAGCTTACTGATGAGCAGAAGAAACAGTTCAAGGATAAGATTGACCAGGCTGATACCAATACCAAAGAGAAAATCCAGAATATTCTTAAGGAAGCCAACGAGCAGGCTGGTAAGAATAATGTAAAGTCTGACGACATCAAGAATAAAGAGAAAGAAGAAAAGGAGAAGAAGGAAAAGGAGAAGCGCGAGAAGGATAAAAAGGATAAGGAAGACACAAAGCTACAGGAAGACAAGAAGAAGGCTTCTGATGCAATTGATGGTCTTGGCAATCTGACTAAAGATGAAAAGAATAATCTCAAGAAAGAGATTAACGGTGATGGTACGGGAGCAGATCCACAAGGCGCAACAACGCCTGATGCCGTGAAGAAGATTCTTGACAAGGCTAAGGCTATTAACGATGCTAAGGGTGCATTGCAAAATGACATTACCAAGGGTGCTCTTCCATTCCTTTGCCATGGCGATTCTAACAGCGATGATGACAAGGCTCTCAAGGACCTCATTGGCGCAGATCCAAGCAAAAAGGATGAGGCTCTTACTAACATTGATACCTTGCTAAAGAAAACCAATCCTGCTGCCACTGCTGATGAACTCAACAGCGCAGTAGCAGCAGCCAAGCGCCAGAACGCAATTAATGAGCAGAACGCCAAGAATGCTGGTATTGCGAAGCTTGATGCTAAAAAAGCAGATCTTGATGCAGCATACAATGCTTTGACTGAAGATCAAAAGAAATCAGCTAAAGATAAGTATGAAGCTGCAACTAAAGCAATCGATGGTGCTAAGACTACTGTGAACAACGCAACAAAGCCTTCCGACATCATGACAGCTGTTAATGGTGTAGATACTTCGCTTAATGCTGCTAAGGAAGACATCAAGAAGAATACGCCTCAGCGCGATACGTCTGGCAATACAAACGACAACGCTGACGCTCTAACTAAGGAAAAAGAAGCTCAGAAGAAGCGCATTAACAATAGCAATCTTCCAGAATCCGAAAAGAAGAAGGCTATTGATGACATCAATGCTGCCACTAAGCTTGGCGACCCAACTGGTATTGCTGATCGCGCGCTGAAGGCCAAGAAGATCGAGGATGCGCTTAAAGCAATTGACGACTTCAAGCATTTAAACAAGGCTCAAAAGGATGCTTTCAAGGCAATCATCAATGGTACTGATGCTGGTAATCACACCAATGATGACGGTACAACTTCTGACGACATCGACGATGCGCTCGCTAACGCTGCAAACACTGATAATGCTATGGCTCGTCTTGAAGAGTTGAAGAAGAAAGCCAACGACTTTAAGAATGAGAAAGACGGCAAGTATTCTAAGCTTACTAATTCTGACGATGATAAGAATAAGAAGAAAGCATTCGATGACTATCTGACTGATGCAACAACTCTAACTACATCTGATAAGGGCGATGCCAAGGGTGCTGATGAAGTCAATACTTTGTATGACGATCTTCTTAAAGCAATGCGCGCTATTGATCCTGATGCCAAGAGCGCTGGTCTAAAGACCGATGCCCTTAGTAAAGAGATTGACACCGATAAGACCTTTAAGCCAAGCGAAACCGATCCTACGACGAACCCAGGTGATTCTGTTTACAACACGTCTTCTAAAGCTAAGAAAGATGAGTTTGATAAAGCGTTGAATGAGGCTCAAACGGTTTTGAATGGTTCTAAGACTGCTGATATTTCTACTGCAGATAAAGAAGCCGCTGAACAGAAAGAAATCGACGCTGCACTCGATAAGCTTGTGAAGGCTCGCCTTGCTTTGGACGGTGTTAACACCAAGCCTTTGCAAGATGAGATTAATAAGGATAGCAACGTTAGAGACTTAGATAAGTATAAGTATGCTACTACTACGGAAAAGAAGACCGCGTTTGATAAGGCTCTTCAAGCTGCTCAGGATCTTATCGATAAGCTAACTGGTACGAAGAAGGCTGCTCAAGGCGAGGAAGATGTAACAACTAAGACTCAAGCTGAAAAGCAGAAGCTTGTTGATGATGCTCTTGCAAAGCTTAAGGCAGCTGAAGAGGCTCTTGATGGCAAGGCTCCAGTCCCAGTTCCTCCAAGCGGTGATGAAAATCCTGGCTCTGGTTCGGAATCGGATTCTGGCACAGGTTCTGATAGTGATTCTGGCTCTGGCGATTCCACAAGCACGAGTGGTGGCGTTAATAAGCAGAATTTGATTAATCAGATTAACACAACCGAAAATTCAGGTGGCGCTAATCCAGGCTCTGGTGCTGCTGGCGCAAATCCAAGCACGCCAGGTGCAGGTGCGCAAGGCGCTGGTATGGGTGCTGTAACTCCAGGCTCAGGCTCTGGTGCTGCTGGCACTGGCGCTGCGGGCGCAGCCAGTGCAGGTGTTGACAACAAGGCTGTAAACAACGCTGTAGAAAACGCTCCAGAAGTAAAGCAAGCGGATGCTGCTGTTAAGCAAGCTGCTGCTACGCTAGACGAAGCCTTGGCACAAGCTAAGCGTGTTGCTGCAGATCCGCACGCAACGCAAGCGCAAGTCGACGCTGCGGCAGCTAAGCTTGCGGATGCACGTAAGGCGCTTGCGGATGCTCAAGCCAATGCAGCAAAAGTGCGTGCAGCTGTTCGCAGCCGCGTTATAAAGGGCATGCGTTCTCGCGGAAATGCAGGCGTTGCGACTGGTGCAAACGTTGCAACTACTGGATTGATGGCAACTATGATTGCTGCAATCGGCGGAGCGTTTGCAACTCGTCGCATGCGCACAAAGCACGCTAATCGCGACTAGCGTTTAGTTGTAAGCTGATTAGCTTTATTAGTGCTTTACTGATAGCTGATTAGCTTTGCTAGTGCTTACGGCATATATACTCATAAGCCTCGTTTGGTCTTTTGCCGAGCGAGGCTTTTGTTTTCCCGAAAATGTTGCTCTAATCTGCGTGTTGGGCAACAAAATGCGGAAATGTCGCTTGCGTGACCAAGAATTACCAAGCCCTCTTACGTGCTTTAACAATTGCGCATATCTTAAATACAGGGTTTTTGTGTGGGGCGTGTGCTAATCTCGGTTAGTTAATGACTTTTTATCGATTCGTCAATCGAATTGTTAAATCATAAAATACGAAAGGCTATTGTGCCACATACTCATTATGATGCGTTTGCTAAAACGCAAGGCTCTAAGAAAACTGCTGCTAGAAAATCGAATAGTAAAAAATCCGCTGTAAGTCAAAAAGATAATAAGAATTTTTCTAAAAAAGGCTATAAGTCCAAAGAAAATCCATTTGAATATAGAAGAAATCGTAAGAATAACGAGTTTAACGCTCGTAAGAACCGCAATCGTAAGGCAGATAAAGCTAGAAGTCGCGCCAGAGAAAAAGCTTTGCAATACGAAGAGATGGCAATTCAAGAAGCTGAGAAGGACTTTGGAGAGAGTGGCTTTAGTTCTAAGGACTTTAAGAATCGCGATTTTGATAAGCGCGACTTTAAGAATCGCGACTTTAAGAATCGTCGTATAAATAATCGTAATCAAAATAAGCAAAATTCAGATAAGCAAAATCAAGAAGTCGAAAAAAACTCCGTAATGATCCCAGATACAGCTGTGGAATCACGCGAAAACTATAGCGATGACGTGACTTTTGCGCAGCTAGGCGTTCCGCAGCCTTTGGTGGAAGTTTTGCGCGCAGACGGAAAAAACACGGCTTTTCCAATACAGCAAGCGACTTTGCCAGACTCTTTGCAAGGCGCGAATATTCTAGGACGTGGCCGAACGGGAAGTGGCAAGACGCTCGCATTTTCTATTCCGCTTGTTGCGCGATTGGCTGAGAACTTTGTTGATTTAATCAACTCGGGTCGCGCTTCTAGAAAAAACAAGAATCGCAAAGAAGACGATATTCCAGAGCCTCACGCAATGATTTTGGCGCCAACTCGCGAGCTGGTGCATCAAATCGACGACGTAATCGCGCCTCTAGCGGCTGCTTACGGCATGAAAACTGTAACGGTTTATGGCGGTGTGCGTTACAAGCAGCAAATGGCGCTTCTTAAGCAGGGAGCGCAAATCGTAGTGGCTTGCCCAGGGCGATTAGAGGATTTGCTGCGTCAAGGCGCGTTAACGCTCGAAAAAGTGATGGTAAGCGTTTTAGATGAGGCCGACGAGATGGCAGATATGGGATTTTTGCCAGCCGTTACGCGCTTGCTTGAGCAGACTGATTCAAACGGTCAGCGCATGCTGTTTTCTGCTACTTTAGATAAGCAAGTTGCGACTATAGTAAATCGCTTTTTGCCAAATGCGCTTGTTCACGCTGTTGATGACGCGGATTCGCAGGTAGACACAATGACACATTACGTTTTTGGCGTTTCTGCGGCAGATAAGTACGAAGTTTTGAGAAAGCTGGCTTCGGGCAAAAAGCGCTCAATATTCTTTACGCGCACAAAGTATCAAGCTAAGAATATGGCAAAAAAGTTTGTGCAACAGGGGATTCCTGCAGTTGACTTGCAAGGAAACTTGTCGCAAAATCAACGCGATAGGCATATGAGCGTTTTTGCTAGCGGAGATGTGCGCGTGCTAGTGGCTACGGATGTTGCTGCGCGAGGCATTGATATTAGCGATGTGGCGCTTGTTGTGCAAACGGAGCCACCAGAGGACCCAAAGTCGTTCTTGCATAGGTCGGGGCGTACTGCGCGCGCAGGCGAGTCGGGCAATGTTGTGACTCTTGTGTTGCCGAATCAAAAGCGAATGGCGCACACTATGTTGAGGCGTGCTGGCATTAATGCTAAAGCGCAAGATGTTAAGCCAGAGTCGCCGATTTTGCAAGAGATTGTTGGCGATTTGGCGGATTTGCAAGAGGGCTGGAGTATGCCAGAGCCAGAGCAGCCAAAGCGCAAAGGCCGGGGTAGAGGCCGAGGCAAAGGTAGAGGACGCGGACGTTCGCGCACTTAAATCGCGCTCATGTCTTTGCTTGGTATTGCGCGAGGTTTGAGTATTTCTCTCCTCGCAGGCGCTCCGACCTGCCTTTTCGCTTAGAGCGTAGCGCGAAAAGGCAGGTCGGAGCGCTGAGCTTGCTTAAGGTTGAAAGCACAGTGTGCTTTCAACGCAAGCGAAGACGCTAGCGCGCTTAGACCGCGCTAACGAAACACTTTTACGGATAGTTTATGAACGTTAATATTCTAAGGTTTTAGGATTTTAGTACGGTGCTATTTATTGCTCGTAGAGAAATACATCAAACCTTCTGGATATCTAGGACTTTTGCGTGGCTTTTATCGCCGAGATTCTCGATTTTTCTTGCTGCTTCAGCGAATCACCATTTCATGCTGAGGTTCGCTTCATCCGCTGCGAAAAATCTCGAATCTCCACCTAGCTTGGCGTAACCACGCGCGAGCGATTTTCCGCGTTTTGTACCATTTTTAGGTCAAATTTGGTACAAAACCCGTCAACTAACTAAGTGCCGACTAAATGCTGGCTAACTGCGCTACTTGCTTTGACCTTTGCCGAATGCGCGCAAGCGAATACCATTCCAATCTTCGCTAACTGTTAAAGGCGTTGCGGCGTTCATTCCAGCAGTCATTGCTGCTGCTTGAACAGTGCTCGAGCTTGGAGAGCCAGCACGCCCTGGCTTAGGTGTTAAAACCCACATAGGTGCGTTGCTGTTCAACATGTTTGTTGCGTCCATAATGGTGTCTGCTAGCTCGTCTTCGTCGTCGCCGTCTCGCCACCAAATAATCACTCCGTCAACAGTGGAGCTGTAATCTTCGTCAACAAGTTCTTCGCCAGTCAATTCTTCGATATTGCTGCAAATCGCATCGTCAACGTCATCGTCCCACAGCCACTGCTGTACGATGTCTCCAGGTTGGAATCCAAATTCTTCTGCATGTTGAAAAGCTGTCTGTTCCACGTGACTCAATATATCAAAGCGTCAAGAATTTGCGCGACTCGCCCTAGCTGCGCACACGGCACGCTGAGACACGCCTGGAAAATCGCCAGAAACCACAAAATCACTATATATAGTTTGTTATTTATGTAAGTTGCCCTAGATATTGTGCATGCAATGGGTTATAGTAGAGCAAGTTGTTGCGAATCATAAGTCGATTTGCGATGCAAAATACACGGTAGATTGAGAAAGGTCTGTAGAATGCAGGTCTCTGATATGACTTTAGAAGATGCCACTTTGCAAGATGAACAAGCAGCCGCTTTAGGCGATTTTAATGGCGTCTTCAACGACTCTTCTAAGAAGTCTCGCGTGCAAGTCGAAAAGCGCGATGGCCGCGTTGTTGACTTTGATCAGATGAACATAATAATGGCCATTAAAGCTGCGTTTAAGGATTTGCGCAAAGAAGTTGGTCCGCAAGAAGAGCAAATGATTCGCGATATTACGGATCATATTGAGGCCGAGATTCAAGACCGTTACAATGGCCCTGCAAAAATCGAAGATATTCAGACTCTTGTTGAGCATGGTCTTATTGAAAATCACCTTTACGAAGTTGCGCGTTGCTACACAAGCTACCGCCTGAACCGAGATATCGACCGCGCTAAGGCAACCGATATTAACGAAGCTGTGAATCGCCTTGTAAACCGAGATGAGTCGCTTGTGCGCGAAAATGCTAACAAGGATTCCAACGTTTACGCTACTCAGCGCGATCTTCTTGCAGGCGCTGTTTCCAAGGCTTCCGCGTTCTCTATGCTTCCACACGCGGTTTCTAACGCGCACATGAAGGGCGATATTCACTTCCACGATGCCGATTATTCGCCATTTACTTGCATGAGCAATTGCTCGCTTCCAGATTTTGGAAACATGCTTGCTAAGGGATTTGCGCTTGGAAACGCAATGATGGATAGCCCAAAGTCGATTGGCACGGCTGCAACTCAAGTTACGCAGATTATTAAGGATATTGCAGGCGCGCAGTACGGCGGACAAACTGTAAACCGCGCAGACGAGATGTTGGAGCCTTACGCTAAGTGCGATTATGACAAGAATCTTGCTATGGCTCATGCCATGATTCCAGATTCCACGCCAATCGAAGTTGCTAAGGCTATGATTGACGGCTTAAAGGCTCAGGAGCCTAAGAATCTTCATTGTTCAGATAGGGATCCTCTTCCAGAAGACACTCCTTTTGACGAGAATTTGAGTGAGTTGGATCAGCTTCGCGAAGTTTACGCAAAGATTATGACGCGCAAGGCGATTTACGACGCTATGCAAACAATGGAATATCAAATCAATTCCAACCGCGTTTCTAACGGCCAGACTCCGTTTGTAACTGTTGGTTTTGGTCTTGGTACGTCTTGGTTTGCTCGCGAAATTCAGCGTGCTATTTTGCTTAATCGCATTCGCGGACTCGGCAAGGACCGTCATACTGCTATCTTCCCTAAACTTGTGTTTACTATTAAGCACGGCGTTAACGCAGACGCAGGTGACCCTAACTACGATTTGAAGCAGCTTGCGCTTGAGTGCTCTACAAAGCGCATGTATCCAGACGTTGTGTTCTACGAGAATATTGTTAAGATTACAGGCTCCTTTAAGGCTCCTATGGGTTGCCGATCCTTCCTTCAGGGCTGGGTTGATCCAAAGACTGGCAAAGACGTGGAAGACGGCCGCATGAATCTTGGCGTTGTAACAGTTAACGTGCCTCGCATTGCGCTGGAGTCTCACGGAGACGTAAACCGCTTCTGGAAGCTTTTTAACGAGCGCATGGAAGTGGCACATCAAGCTTTGCGATTCCGCATTATGCGTTGCAAGCAGGCAACTCCTGTAAACGCTCCAACGCTGTTCCGCTACGGCGCGTTTGGGCGTTTGGGCGCTAACGAGAGCGTGGATCAGCTGTTCCGCAACGAGCGTGCAACCGTGTCTCTTGGCTACATTGGTTTGTATGAAGCTACATCCGTGTTCTTTGGCAAGGATTGGATGCAAGATCACAGCTGGAACGAAGATGGCAAGCAATTTGCGCTTTCTATGGTTCGCCGCATGAATCAGCTTTGCCAGCAGTGGTCGAAGGCAGAGGGATACCACTACTCGGTATATTCCACTCCTGCTGAGTCTTTGACGGATCGCTTTAACCGCATGGATCGCCAGAAGTTTGGCAGCATTGAAGGCGTTACCGATCACGACTTCTACACTAATTCCTTCCACTACCCAGTGTGGTTGCAGCCAACTCCTATGGAGAAGCTCCGCTACGAGGTTGACTTCCCGTACTTTGCTTCCGGCGGATTTATTAACTACTGCGAGTTCCCATGCTTGCAAGCGAATCCTAAGGCTTTGGAGGCTGTTTGGGATTATGCTTATAAGATTGGCATTGGCTACTTGGGTACGAACACTCCGATTGACCATTGCTTTGTTTGCGGATTCCAGGGCGATTTTGAGCCGACTAAGGAAGGCTTCCGCTGCCCAGAGTGCGGCAACAGTGACCCAGATAAGTGCAATGTGACTAAGCGCACTTGCGGCTACTTGGGCAATCCTGTTCAGCGCCCAATGGTTCACGGCCGCCACGAGGAGATTGCTCACCGCGTAAAGCACATGTCTGGCGAAACTGGCCATGTTGTTCTTAACAATGGCGAGTCTCGCGAGTGGTACGAGGAAACTAAGTAGTGCGTAGGATTGCGGCGTAAAATCGCGGCGTAAAGTCGCATAAAGTCGCATAAAATAAAGTAAAAGCTAGGCTAAATTACTAAAAAGGTCGGAACCATGGCTCGTATAAGTTTGCACGATTTTGCACCTGCAGACGTTAACCGCGGGCCTTGGATTCCAACCTCTCTTTCTAATAATCCGCGCGCAGGGCAGTGGTCCAGTGAGCGCATGAGCAAGGGCATGATTGCGGATTATAAGCGTTTTTTGATGACGGATGGCGAAGGAATCCGTTGCTCGCTGTACGTTTCTGGCTGCCCGTTCCATTGCGTTGAATGCTATAACGAGTCGATTTGGGATTTTCGCGCAGGATACCCATACACGCAAAAGCTTGAAGACCAAATTATGGAAGATTTGGCGCTTCCGTACGTGCAAGGATTGACGCTTCTTGGCGGAGAGCCGCTTCTTAACACTGGTATTTTGCTGCCACTTTGCAAGCGTATTCGAAGCGAGTTTGGAAATACAAAAGACATTTGGAGCTGGACTGGTTACACTTGGGAAGAGCTTATGCGCAAAGGCGAGACGCCAGATAAACTTGAGCTTTTGCAATACATTGACATTCTTGTTGACGGGCGATATATGAAGGATCTTCATGATTCGCTGTTGCAATTCCGCGGATCTAGTAATCAGCGGATTATTGACGTGCCAAAGTCGCTGAAAAATCCGATTGATCCGCCTGTAATCTGGGAAAAGCTTCACGATCAAGAGCGTTTTATTCCATCAATCTATGGCAAGGATCGAGCAGTTGGCGAAGGTGACGCGAGTTAGCTAATGGTTGTTAGAAATAGCGCGCTTAGACCGCGCAAGTGATTTTCCTATTTAGCGTTGCGAGTACCTTCCTATTTGGTGTGTAGGAGGGCTGGGTGTTTACGCTCGCGCGTTACATCGCGCTATTCCTCGCGGCTATTAGCAGCCGCTCGGCTGATTTGGCATGTAAAGTCCACTGGACTTTACGTTTGAGCCAAATCACGCTTTGAAGGAGCTTGAAATACGTTATGCAATTTCAAGCTCAGTCAAAGCGCTTTGCCGCACAGAAGCAGTGCTTCTGCTCTAAGCGGCTCAGCGAATCGAGGTGACTTCTCGCTCATTATGCAGCTCGAAGTCGTTGATTCGCAATCGCACTACAAGCCAAAATAGTCAGAAGTGATATGATTAAGCGTATAAATTCTTTTAATAGAGAGGTCGCATGAAAGCAAAATCGCATAAAAAACATAAGGATTACGCGCCTAATGCGTTTCGCACAATAATGCCGCTGTTAAAGCGCTATCGTATGCTTGGTGTAATCACGTCTGCTGCGATTTTTGTAGAAGCATCTATGCAAATTGCGATTCCAACAGTAATGTCTAGTCTTATTGACTTTGGAATTGCCGCAAAATCCCAAAATGCTGTTAAATACTACGGCTTACAATTACTCGCTTTTGCCGCAATATCAATGATTTTTGGCGTTATTTCTGGCGTTTGTTGCGCGCATTCTAGCGCGGGCTTTGGCAAAAATTTGCGATGCAAGATGTTTAGTCGCTTGCAATCGTTGAGTTTTTGCGATCTTGACCGTTTTTCTACTGGAACGGTTGTTACGCGCCTAACTAGCGACGTTTCTAATATTCAATTTGCGTATCAAATGGTTATTCGCGCAGGCGTTCGCAGCCTTGTGATTATTGTTGCAGCATGGTGGTTTACTTTTTGCATAAGCCCTTCGATTTCTTGGGTTTTTCTTAGTCTTATTCCAATTGTTGGCGTTATTTGTGGTATTGGTGCCAAGATTGTTGCACCCACTTTTGCGCAAATTTACGGCACGATTGACAGCATGAACGGCATGGTTAGCGAAAATTTGCGCAATATTCGCATTGTTAAGTCGTATGTTAGAGAAGACTACGAAAACCGCCGTTTTAGGCGCATATCGCATAAAATTTACAGCTATTTTTTAAAAGCGGAGTATATTCTAAATTGTAGTATTCCTCTTTTTAACTTGTGTTTTTATGCGTGTTTGCTTCTTGTTGCGTGGATGGCTTCTAAGCAAATCGTTGCTTCGGGAAATAATCCTGCATTTGGCTTGACTACGGGAAATCTTGCTGCGCTGGTTGTATATGCGTTGCAAATTTTGTTTGCGTTGGCTAATTTGGTTGTAATTTTTGTTATGACGGTTACTGCGCGCACGTCAATGCATCGTGTTGCAAATGTTTTACAATCGCATAACAGTGAGTATGTTCATAAAAACGCGATTACAGAGCTTGCAGATGCTTCGATTCGTTTTAATAATGTTGATTTTGCATATGATTCTGCGCGCGTAAATGGCGATTTGTCTTCGGCTGCTTGCGATTCGTCTAAAGGTAGTCAGGAAATTTTACACAACATAAATCTAAATATTCCTTCTGGCTCTACTGTTGGGATTGTGGGCGCAACGGGTAGTGGAAAGTCAAGTATTATAAATTTGATTGCGCGCATTTACGATGTAACAAAAGGCACTGTTTTTGTAGGCGGATCAGACGTTCGTTTTTATGATTCCAAAAGTTTGCGCAACCAGATAGGAATTGTGTTACAAAAAAATATTCTGTTTAGCGGCACTATTGCGCAAAATCTTCGATGGGGCAATGAGAATGCGACTGACTCCGACTTGCGCGAGGCGTGTAAAATCGCTTGCGCTCAAGAGTTTATAGACGATTTGCCGCATGCATATAACACGAATCTTGAGCAAGGCGGCAAGAATCTTTCGGGCGGTCAAAAACAGCGACTTTGCATTGCGCGCGCGTTGCTAAAGCGGCCAAAAATCTTGATCTTAGACGATTCAATGAGTGCAGTAGACGTTAAAACAGACGCCAAGATTCGCGAGAATTTAAGGCATTTTATGCCCGATTCCACGCAAATCATTGTTGCGCAACGCGTGTCTTCTTGCATGCACGCGGATTTGATTGTTGTTCTTAAAGATGGGCGTGTTGTTGCTAAAGGAAAGCATAGCGAGTTGATGGAATCGTGCGAAACGTATAGAAAAATGGCGATTTCTCAAGGTATAAAAATGATTGAATCTAAAAACAGTGAAGGCAATGAAGGCGTCAAAGACAGTGAAGGCGGCAGGATTAACAATGAAAAATAATGAAAAGTCGCAAGAAAACTTGGCGCAAAAGTCTGCACAAGAATCTTCGCAAAAATCGCAAGAAAAATCGCAGGAAAACTTAGATCACAAGTCGCAAGAAAAATCTGCTCTAAATTGGCGCGTTCTAAAGCGCTTAGCGTCTTATATTATGGCTTACAAGATGCAGGTTTTTGTTGTTATTGCGTCAATTATTGTAAGCTCCATTGTTCAAGCTGTAAGTGCAATGTTTTTGCAATCGCTTGTAGACGCGTACATTTTGCCTCTAATTGGCAAGCGTAATCCCGATTTTGCGCCACTTTTGAGAATGATTGCAATTATGGCATGCGTGTGCGCTATTGGCGTGTTCTTTAGCTGGCTTTGGAGCAGGTTGGTTGTAAAAATCGCGCAAAGTGTAATGCGAAACCTTAGAAATCAAATGTTTAAGCATCATCAAGATCTTCCGCTTGGGTACTTAGATGCTCATGGATATGGCGATGTTATGAGCCGATACACAAACGACACGGAGGCGCTTCATCAAGCGATTTCTTGGTCTTTTCCAGATTCGTTTAGCGCGCTAATGTCTATTGCGGCGGCGTTTTGCGCGATTGTTTGGCTTTCGATTCCTGTTGCAATTTTTATTGTGATTTTTACTGCAATTCTTTTGCTTCTAGTGCGTTTTATGCTTAAGCGTTCGGGCAAGCTTTTTGTGCAATTCCAGGCAGCTTTGGGTGATTTGAATGAGTTTGTAGAAGAGGCGGATTCTGGTAGAAAAGTTATTAAGATTTTTAATCACGAGCGCGCTGCGGTTAAAAAATTAAGTGATTTGGCTTCTCGCGTGCAAAAAATTTCTGCTAGCGCCAATTCTTACGCAAATAATGTTATGCCTGTGATTAGTAACGCGAGTTATCTGTTTTACGTTTTGCTTGCGATTTTTGGAGCGTGGGCTGTAAATGCTGGCGTGCCTTCTGCTGGGTTGAGTGGCGTTTTTGGGGGCGATGCATTGAATAATTCAAGCACGCTTACAATCGGCACGCTTATATCGCTTCTTACGCTTTCTCGCGCGTTTATAAATCCGATTGGCGAGATAACAATGCAATTAAATTCGCTTATGATGGCGAATGCAGGCGCGAATCGCATTTTTGCGCTTTTAGATGAGCCTGTTGAAAAAGATGATGGAACAGTTAAGCTCGTTAAAATTCGCGCAAAAATCGTTGAGTGTTGTAGTGGTGATGGTGGAGATAGTGGAGATAGTGGCGATAGCGTAGATAAATCGCTATCAGATATTGATAAATCGCAAGTAAATCAAGTAGATTCTACAGCATCTAAACATTCTTATTTGCAAGTTTTTAGTGAAGTAAGCGAAGATTCTTGTGGGAATAACGTGTATTGGGCGTGGAAAAATTGCTCTAAAAAGTCAAGTTGCGATTCTTCGAGCTACGATTCTTCAAGTTGCGATTATTCAAATCCAGATTCTTCAAGTTGCGATTCTTGCACAGATACCCAAAAACATGCGATTTGCTCTAAAGACGGCGTGTATACGCTTGTTAGGGGAGATGTTCGCTTTGAAAACGTTACGTTTGGCTACGAGCCTTCTAAGACTGTTTTGCACAATATATCTTGGTATGCGCACGCGGGTCAAAAAGTTGCGCTTGTAGGTGCCACTGGCGCTGGCAAAACCACTATCGCCAATCTTCTTACGCGTTTTTACAACATTGCTGATGGTCAAATCTTGTATGACGGAATCGATGTTCGTAATATTTGCAAAAGTGACTTGCGCCATGCTGTTGCAACCGTTTTGCAAGACGTTGGCTTGTTTAGCGCAAGTATAATAGACAATATTCGCTACGGACGCCTTAATGCTAGCGACTCAGATTGCGTTGCTGCTGCCACTCTTGCTCATGCGGATTCCTTTATTTCCAAGCTGCCAGACGGATACAACACGCATATTAAAAACGGCGGAGCAGACCTTTCTCAAGGCCAAAAGCAGTTGATTGCGATTGCGCGCGCTGCTGTTGCGAATCCGCCTGTTTTGATTTTAGACGAGGCAACTTCTTCGATTGACACGCATACGGAAGCGCTTGTGCAAAGCGCGATGGATGCTTTGATGCAAGATCGAACTGTGTTTGTGATTGCGCACAGGCTTTCCACAGTGCGAAACGCGGATGTGATTATGGTTCTAGACCATGGCAGGATTGTTGAGCGTGGGTCTCACGAAGACTTGATGAAAAAGCGCGGCGAATATTATCAACTTTGCACGGGTGCAATGGAGCTGGAGTAGCCAGCGTTGTGTGTTTGCACGTATTGAACATAATGTGCGTTTGCTTGATATTCCGCGGCAACACGCCGAACACGCTTTTGAGCTTGCATTTTGGCGTGGATTCTGTAAGATAGTAACTCGGCTGTTCAATGGAACAAAGCCACGGCCCCGTAGCTCAGTTGGTTAGAGCGCCGCCCTGTCACGGCGGAGGTCACCGGTTCAAGTCCGGCCGGGGTCGCGATTAGTAAAGGCCCGGTTCGCCGGGTTTTTTATTCATCATGGCTCTGTAGCTCAGTTGGTAGAGCGAGCGACTGAAAATCGCTAGGTCAGCGGATCGATCCCGCTCGGAGCCACAAGTAAATAAACAAAAACTAAATAACAAAACGCGCAGCATTTTTGCCGCGCGTTTTTTGTTTATCTGAGTTGACTAGTCAACTTGCTTCCACGATTCAACATCAATATGATGATCTGGATTTGCTTGCCAAGCAGCCCAAGCAGATTCCACAATATCCTTAACGTTGTAGCGCGCATGCCACCCCATCTCTTCGTTAATGCGCTTAGTGCTTCCAATCAATTGTGGCGGATCGCCAGCTCTACGCCCTAAAATCGCCTCTCTAAATGGCAAGCCTGTAACGCGCCTAACTTCGTCTACAATTTGACGAACAGAAGTGCCTTTGCCTGTTCCAACGTTAAAAGCGTCGTACTTGCGCTCATCGCGATCTAAATAAGTAAGCGCTGCAATGTGCGCGTCTGCAAGATCTGAAACGTGAATGTAGTCGCGAATGCAAGTGCCGTCGGCAGTAGGGTAGTCATTACCAAAAATCGCAGGAGCTTTGCCTTGTTGCAATCTATCTAAAAGCATAGGAATCAGGTTCAAAATCGCAGGATCTTCTAGCTCCACAGGCCCGCATCCAGCAACATTAAAGTAGCGAAGCGCGCAAAAACGAATTCCGTAAGTGTGTTCGCAAGCGCGTGCCATCCACTCGCCAAAAAGCTTAGTTTGGCCGTATGGATTAATCGGAAGCATTGGCACAACGTCTTCTGGCACAACTTCTACAGGCGGCTCGCCATACGTGGCTGCGCTAGACGAAAAAACAAGCTTTTTAGCACCGCTTTGGCGCATTCCTTCTAAAACGTTAAGCATGCCGTTAATGTTCTGCTGGTAGTACCAAAGCGGCTTTTCTACGGACTCTCCAACTTGCTTTCGCGCAGCAAAGTGAATTACAGAATCAACGTTATTTTCTTTCATTATTTGCGCAAGTCGCGCTCCAGCGTCTGGGGAAGCAATGTCCATTCCGTAAAGTCGTGCGCCTTCGATTCTTGTAGGCTTTCCGTAGCTCAAATCGTCTACAACTACAACGTTTTGCTTTGCTTGGTGAAGAGCGTGTACAACGTGTGCGCCAATGTAGCCGCATCCACCTGTAACTAGAATAGTCATTGTTTACCGTTTACCTTTCTTACATATGCTGTTTTGCATAATGTTATAGTGAAATTATAGCGCTTGAATCATATTGTGTTTTTGGCATTGTTTGTATTTGTTCCAGTGTTTGTGTTTGTTGCAGTGTTTGTGCTTGTGCTGGTATTTGTGCCAGTGTTTTGCGCGTTTGATATTATGCGATGAGTTGTGATTCAATCGCGTATGCAAGAAAATAAGGAAGATTGGCTAAAAATGAACGATTTTAATGTAGATAGTGCAAGTGACGATTTGCATAGTGGCCACTCTTTTGGTGATTTGACTGCTGGCGCGTATGATTGCGCGGTTGCTTGCGACTCTTCCAAGCCTAAACAAACGCACGCATCTGCTAGGGCTATTCTTTCGTTTGTGCGAAGGTCTGCTAGGCTCGACGCGCGCTTGGAAAAAGCCAAGCAACGCTACTCTGGTACTTATTTGCTATGCATTGCAGATGGCGATGGGTCTTTGCGCGTAAAAAGCGATTTATGTGTTGATTCGCAATGGATTGAGGCCAATTGGGGCAATGCTAATCCGTTGATTGTAGAAATCGGCTCGGGTCAGGGCGAGAACATTGTTGCGGCTGCTGCAGCAAATCCGAATACGAATTTTCTTGCGCTAGAAGTTTACGACCCAGGCGTAGCGCACACTATGCTTTTGGCTGGAAAGCAGGATTTGCATAATTTGCGAATTGCTCAAGTTAACGCTCCTGATTTTCTTGCAGCGTGCAAAAGTGGTGTTTTGGCAGAAGTTTGGACATTTTTCCCAGACCCTTGGCCTAAAATGCGTCATCACAAGCGCCGAATTGTTCAGCCATCTTTGGCTAAGTCTGTGCATAATGCGCTTGTTGTGGGCGGAGTTTGGCGAATTGCTACAGATATTGAGGATTACGCGTTGCATGTTCACGAGGTTATGGATTCTTTGGCGTGCTTTGAAAACGCTGGAGATTTGCGCGTGAGTTTGCCTACGGAGCATGTTGGCAAGGGGAATGCACAAGATGCTGGCGATTTGCCTCATGCGGATTTTGTTGAGTCGCGTCGCTTTG
>CAMXWX010000003.1 GCA_947252975.1 uncultured Gardnerella sp. | reverse complement strand
TAACAATAAGAAGACGTTTAGTGAAAATAAATTCATTTTCACTAGATATTGTACCGTCGAAAACCTGATAACCTTTTTCTCGCCATTTCAGCACTTCTGCTTCATGCTGACGCTCTTTAGAAGTTAATTTAGTTATATTAATTAACTTATTAATTTCGCTAAGATCATCAGATTCCAAATAATTTGGCGCAGTTACTTTACCTAACTCATTACTACCTTTAGTTAGATTTGTGTCGATAGGATATTCAACTAAATAAGTTTTTTTAACAAAATCATTATTTTGCAGTTTATATATTGTTTTTTTCCATGGGAAATGAGGATCTTCCGACCAGTTATGGATCTCAGAATAACCGCCATCTGGTACTTTATTTTCAAGGAAAACAATACCATCATGATTTTTGTCAAAAAACATAGTTCCAAAATTAGTGCCATAACTAAGTATGGTTGAGGGAATGACTAACTTTTTCCCATCATATGAAAATAACCGAGCTGATATTGGTCGATCATTTTCACAAGTCTCACCATTTTGTGCTGGCGAACAATTTGGATCTACAACTTTCGCAGCAGTTACAATCAACTCAGGAATTTTGTCATTGTTAACATCCCAAAGCGAATAATAATATTTATCTGCATCACCAAATTTATACTTGCCGTTGAGATTAGTTAGTACGTCTTTATAAGCGCGGCCAGCTTGAGAAAGAATGTCATCTGCATTGCGAGTATGCGGTTTTGTGATAGTGCTTATGGCACTACTGGCAACATGTTGCAGTGAAAAACCGCTATTTTGTGCAGTGTCGACAACAAAGCAAACATACACAACCCATGTTGTAAGCCAGCATATAAGCACAACAGTCGATACGCAATAATACAGAAAATCACTATTCTTTTTCATGCCCAGCATCTCTACTTTCACAAAGTTGCAATTGTTTAATCGTATTTTGGCAAAACCTACGTTTTATGTGTAACTCATTCACCGTAATTGGAAGAAACGTCTTTCATTAAACCTGCCATGAGTGAGCCGTTGTCTATTTTGGAAAGATTATTAGCATTTCCAACAATCATAACGTCACCAGCAGTAGTTGGGAAAATCATTACAGAACATGGGTCGCTAACAATAAAAATATGATTGTCGTCATTCATGTCGAATGGGTTGCCGTTTTTATAAAGAATATTTTCTAATTTTTTATGATTTGCGTCAGAAGAAGGAAACTCATCAAGTACGCATGATGCGGCTTGTTGAAAATTGTCACCAGTTCCAACTTTTATAATCGCATTATCTCCTCCGAGAGCGTAGCTGCGTTTTATTGGTAAATGGCACTTTTCGCTAATAGCGTTAAGATCTGGTTTTATATTAAGTAAGTGGCGCAATCCGCTAAAAGAAGGATTGTGCTGAACGCAATAGCACAAACCAGCTAATATAGCGACAACAACGAATCCCCAAAAATAGCTTTTAGCTTTACTCATAATAAACCTCCATCTCAAGCATGATACAAAATAAGCATCGCTGACTCAGTTTTCGAATCAATCAATCTCTCTTAAGCGAAATTCTTACATGCAATTCTATCTATATGCACTGATAAGAAAACATGCAAAAATTATGCGTATCTTTGGCTTGATTACGTAATTTATATAGCTTCTCATAAGCAAAATGGACCTCTCAAATTAGAGAAGCCCATTCGTATACGATTTAAACGGCGTGTTAATCTAAATCATTATTCACGCACAAGCATAATGTGGTCAACGCTGTCTAATGGAGATACGCGGAACAAAACAAAACGATTGCCAATTACTTGCACGACTTCGGCGCCGAGCTTTTGAGCAAGTGCATCAGCAGCTTCTTTAGCGCTTAATCCGGAACCATCTTGCACAGAGCACTTCATGAGCTCGTGGTACTGCATGGTTTCGTCTGCTTGCTTCACAGCTGCATCAGTAATATCGTTCTTGCCAACGTATAAAAGTGGGCTAAGCGTATTAGCGAGCGCGCGGAGCTGCTTAATCTGCTTTTTTGTCAATGCCATAAGGCGTCCTTTCAAATGCAAGTTTTATAACGCAAATATTACATAAATTACATAGTGCTTAACGGATTATACAGTATATTGCGAATTGTTGTATGTGATAATGCAAATTTATTTATTCCGTATTTATTGCGCTTGCTGCAAAGGGTGAAATATTTTCAAAATTTTTTATTACAAAGGTAGCATTTTGCACACAATAATCGCGCTTACAACACCAAGAGTAACTACTGATAGCAGCACATCTTTTATACGCATTTTCCATGAGTGCAAGTGAGTTCTTTCAGCTCCAGGCGTGTAACAGCGTGCATCTAATGCGAGCGCAAGAGTGTCAGCATGGCGAATTACTCCTGCAAAACCTGGCACTATTAAAGCTGTTATAGCGTGTACTCGTTGCTTAAAAGAACCATCTCGAATGCTACTTCCTCGAGCGATTTGCGCTAGTGCCACAGAGTGCGCTTCTGCACTGAGTGTTGGTAAGAACCGTAGCGCTAGGCTCATAATAAGTGCTATTTCTTGCGTTGGTATTCCAATATGTCGAAGTGGTGATAGTAATCGTGTGCAAGATTCGTTAAGCGTTGTCTGACTCATTGTTAGTACTAGAATTGCTCCAATGATAATAACAAGCGAGAATCGTGTTGCAAAAAGTATTGCGTAATTAATTCCATCAGTTGTAATAGGAATAGTTGCAATATTTGCTAGCACTGTGCCGGTTCGCACTGCCAGAATGTTAAGTAATCCGGAGAAAACAAATACCGCAATAATCATGTGCAGTGAAGCAATAAGCTTAACAAATGGTATTTTTGCAGCAACAGTTAGAGTAAATGTTACAAAAGCAAGAATAGCTAACTGTATGTAGTTAGTAATACTAAAAGCACTTAGCATAAGAATAAAGCATGATAGCAGCGTCGCGCGTGGGTCAAAAGATTTAAGTAGCGAAGTTGTTTTTGCTTTTGCGGAACTTTCTTTGTTTTTGTTATTTTCAGTATTTTTTGCTGTGTTGCTTGCTTTATTATTTGCTTTTAATGTTACTAATCTTGCGCCTAAATCTTCTGCTTCTTGAAGATTATGCGTAATAAGTATTATGGTTACGCCTTGATTGTGTAGCGTTCCAAGAATTTCTCGAATACGTAACGCAGCTTCAAAATCTAATCCAGCTGTTGGCTCATCCAGTACGAGCACGCGTGGCTTGCAAGCTAAAATGCCAGCTATTGCAACAAGACGCTGCTGACCTCCAGAAAGCGCAAAAGGTGATTTTTCAGCCAAATTCTCAAGGCTCAATAAGCGTAGGGTTTCATCCACACGTTCTTTAAGAGCATTGCCTTTCAGCCCAAAATTTTTTGGTCCATAAGCGACATCGTTCCGTACTGTATCAGCAAAAAGCTGTTGTTCTGGCAGTTGCATAACGTAGCCAATTGTTTGATGTAGTTTTTGTCGTATTATTTTAGATGTTTTACCTCTAACAGATATGCCATGTACTGTTATGTTTCCTGAATTGGCTTTTAACAGTCCACACATTGTTTTAGCAAGAGTTGATTTACCGCAGCCGTTTTCGCCCATTATTGCAACTGTTTCGCCACTTTTAACAGTGAGTGAATAATCGTCAATAACAGCTGGAGAAGTTTTATCATATTGAACAGTTAGTCCGGAAATTTCTACAGCGATATCTGACTCATTTTCTTTGAATCTGCTATCTGTTAAGTTTTTGTTCTTGCTAATTTTAGTTAAATGATTATTAGCCAACTCAATATTAGAAAGGTAAGTTTTTAAACCATTAAAGCTTACTTCTTTCAGTATGCCATTTTCTAGTAGAAGTATGCGATTTGCCCGTTTGCATTCCTCAAAATTGTGTGTAATTTGAACAATAGTAGTGCCATTTTTATGCAAATTATCGAATAAAGCATCAACGTCTTTGCGAGCGAACGAGTCGAGCATAGAAGTAGGTTCGTCAAGAACAAGCAGTTTAGAATTCATAGCAATAGCGCTTGCTAAAGCTACTCGTTGCTGCTGTCCGCCGCTCATAGTGCTAGGGTCAGCGTAACGCTTATCTTCCATGTGAACAGTTTTTAAAGCTTCACTGATACTCTTATACATTGTTTTTCGAGAGAATTGCAAATTTTCTAGTCCGAAAGCAACATCTTCTTCAGTAATTGTTGTAATAATCTGGTCTTCAGGACTTTGGAAAAGTGCGCCAATATATTTTCGTGCATTTTTATATGATTCAGCACAAGCAGTAGTATTTTCAAAAACTTTTTCACCGCATAATGTAACGTAACCGCTATCTGGTGCCGTTAAACCTGCAATAATTTTTGCCAAGGTTGACTTACCAGAACCGTTTAATCCCACAATTGCCACGCGCTCGCCAGCATTAATTGTAAGACTTAAATTATTAAGCGTCCAAGTTTTTCCATCATCGTAGCTAAAGCAAATATTTCGCAACACTACTTGCGCATTGTTTTCAATCATGTGCTTTTTAGCTTCGTTCATGCTACTACTTGTGCTGATATTATGCATAATTATGCCGCTTAGAATTATTATTTATTTTCGTGTAGCAGGTTGGAAATTGGTTTGTAAATAAGCATAGTTACTACAACGTGAAGTGCAAGTTTAATAATATTAAACGGTAGCAGTGCTGGAATAATAAGAGCCACAACCTGTGAAACAGTCATGTGAGCATAAAGTGGCGTAATAACAAGATTTCCAGCTATTGCAAGAGCAATAGCAATAATTGATCCTGCCAAAAGTCCGATTATTGCGCCTTTTCTGGTATGCATTTTTTTGTAAATTAATGCCGCTGTGACGCTAGCTCCTAAAGATACTAGCACTGCCATAACTGTGCCTAGTGGATTGGTAAATAAGTGCGGTGCGAAACCTAGTATGCTTACTATTGCTGCAGCTGCAGGACCATATGCGAATCCTGCAACTAGGCATACTATTCCTGAAGGATCATATTTTAAATACGACAAGTCTGGAATAAGTGGAAATTCTATGAAACTTACAGCCATTGAAAGTGCCACGAATAGAGCGTATTTTGCTATTTTTTCGCTAGACCAGTTAGAGTTCTTTGCATAAGTTTGGTGATTATTTGTATTAGAAATGCCCATGATGGGTCTCCGTTTCTTTCATCCGGACTGTAACCGTTGGCTTCGGAATTTAACCGAATCAGCAGCTTGTAAGCCGCTCGCGGGCTTCAAAAACGCATGAAACACGTATTTTGTTACCGCCAGTAAGGATTTTCACCTTCCCTGAAACTAACTATTCTTTTGTATCTCATGCTAAGAACATTGTTGTGATAATTGTGTGGCGAGGGTAGGTGCGAGAATACAAGTATGAGCAATACGAGTGCATCAAAAAAAATTAGTACTAATAACGCAACTAGCATTGATAAATTAGCTATTGTTGTTGTCACTTATAAGCGTCAAGAGCTTTTGGAGAATTTATTCCATTCGTTTGAATGTTTAAAAGAATGCCCTTGGCGTATTGTCGTTGTTGACAATGAGTGCAGTGACAAAACTGGCGAAATGGTTGCTCGTCTTGAAGCTTCTTTAACTAATCGTTGGGGTAAAGCTCAAAAAGATTGTGAAGGCAATGAACTTCATGTTGTGTATGCTCCTCAAGATGAAAATCTTGGTGGTGCTGGCGGTTTTAGTGCTGGTGTTAAAAAAGCTTATGAACTTGGAGCTAAGTGGTTCTGGGTTATGGATGACGATGTTGAAACAGTGCCTGAATCTATTGAGCGTCTTGCTCCTTGGACTAAGCGTCACGCTGTTGTTCAAGGAAGTCGTTTAGATTATGACGGTGGTAAATTCTACTGGCAGTACGATTTTTTGGTTCCGCTTGGTATTCCAAATCCTATTGCGCCTGCTGCTTTTGGCAGAGCTGGATACAAAGTTATGAATACGATGTGTTTTGAGGGCGGTTTGATTCGTCGAGATATAGTTGAAAAAATCGGCTTCCCGGATTCGCGCTACTTTATTTACTGGGATGATACTACTTACGGGTATCTTGCGAGTAAGGTTACGAATCCTATTGTTGTTCCGGATATTATTCTTCGTCGCACTCGTGATATTCCTAATTGGGATATTGCAGGAGTGCGTCAGCTAAATTCAACATCGGACATGAATCGTTATCATATTATGCGAAATAGAGGCTTTATGGCTCGCTACTTTATGGTTCATGGCGATTTTCGTCCGTTTATGTTTGCGCTTGGAACTGCTTTAACAGCTGCTAAAGAGCTTATTCGTTTGATAGCTGTCGATCGTGAGCATATTATTTCGGGTATTGGTAAATTGTTTACCGGTTGGATTGATTCTCGAAAAATTTTGCACGATCAAGACTGGAAACCTATGCCTTCGTTGAAGTAGAAGTTAGTAAACAGTAAGCGTGTCGTATCAAATATACGATAGAATACTGGTAATTGTCCATACAGCACACATTCAGAGGGGAGTGTTAGTGAAATGATTGACACTGCACAAGCATTTGGCGTCGATATTGGTGGATCCGGTATTAAGGCTGCTCCAGTAAATTTGGAAAAGGGAGAGTTCGCAGAACCTCGATACAAAATTCTCACTCCTACGGTTTCTACGCCTCAAGCAGTTGCAGATATTGTTCGTCAGCAGCTTGAACATTTTGAAGTACCTGCAGATGTTCCTGTTGGAATTGCATTCCCTGCTCCAATTAAGCCTGGTAAGAAGCTCGATTTTATGGCAAATCTTGACCAGTCTTGGATTGGTGTTGATGTTACTGAAGTCTTTAGCGAGGCTTGTGGTCGTCCTGTAACAGTAGTTAACGATGCCGATGCTGCTGGTTTAGCTGAGCAGCGTTTTGGTGCGGCGAAAGACAAGGATGGCTTGGTTATTGCTACTACTCTTGGCACTGGTATCGGCACGGCTTTGATTTACAACGGTGTGCTTATTCCAAACACTGAGCTTGGTCATATTCAGCTTGAAAAAGGTAAGGGCGATGCTGAAAAGTACGCTGCTTCTTCTGTTCGTGAAAAGTTGGATATGGGCTATAAGAAGTGGGCTAAGCGTTTGACTAAGTACTACGGCCTGATGGAAAAGTATTTCAACCCAGATTTGTTTGTTGTCGGTGGCGGTGTTAGCCGCGTAAGCGAAAAGTTCTTGCCGCATATCGATATTAAAACTCCTATTGTTGTTGCAACATTGCATAATGAGGCTGGAATTATTGGTGCAGCTTACTATGCAATGCAAAAGATGCAGCAAAACTAAAAAATAACTAAATATTATTTGTTATCTATTGAGCTGGGTGAGCAGTTTATGCTGCAGCCCAGCTTTTGTTATGCCAAGTGTTAGGGTAGTTTCGTGCGATTTTCTTCTAGAATAGATGTGAGTGAGCCAAATCCTATTATTTTAGCTCAGCGAAAAGCTATTTTTAATGGTGTAAAGCTTACTAAATTAAACGATTCCAATCCAACGTCTCACGGCTTAGCGCCTAAATGTTTAAGTGGACGTTACACGGCAGACCCTAGGGGTCCTAAGGAAATTCGCGATATTCTTTCAAACTTTATCAATAAGCGAGATAACCGCACTGAAAAGTCTGTTCCATCAAAGCTTAATCCAGATCAGCTTTATGTGCTTTCTTCAACTTCTCAAGCTTACGCATGGCTTATGATGCTTTTATGTGATGCAGGGGATGCCGTTATGGGACCAACTCCTGGATATCCTCTTATAGAGTCTATTGCGCGCTTGCAATGCGTGAATGCAATACCGTATCCTTTGCACTATGATGGTTCTTGGACTATTGATATTGCGCGTGTTAGAGAACTTTTAGAAGATGTGTCTTTGCGTATTAAAGCTCTTGTGCTTATTAATCCAAATAATCCTACAGGCTCATATGTCAAGCCTGAAGAACGTGGAATACTATTGCAATTATGTCGTGATAATGGTGTTGCGATTATTGCAGACGAAGTATTTTATGAATATTCGCTTGAACCTTTTGCTGGAAATGCTCGTCTTGCTGGAGAATCTTCTACTTTAGTTTTTGCGCTTGATGGATTCTCCAAAATGCTTGCTGCTCCTCACGCAAAAGTTGGTTGGATTGAAGTTTCAGGTCCTAAAGATGATGTTTATGAAGCACAAAAAAGGCTTGACGTTATAGCGGATGATTTTTTGCCTATTGGTAATACTGTTTCTGAGCGAATACCAGAATTATTGCAATATGCATCTTCTCAAAGCGCTATTGTACGAAATCGTATTATTAATAATCTGCATACGCTTCGAGAAACGTTGGCATCCACGCCTAAATGCTGTGTTAGCGCGTTGCGTGCGGAGGGCGGATGGAATATTTTATTGCGTGTACCATCTTGCATTGACGATGATGTATTAGCTTTGAGATTGATGAAAGATTATAATTTAGTTTCTCAACCTGGATATTATTTCGATATGCCAGTTAATGGGTATTTAGCATTGTCATTATTGCCAGAGCCGCAACAGTTTATTAGCGGATTGCATGCGCTTCTTCGAACTGTAGATGCATTGTTAGAAGAATAGTAATTATATAAATAATTATTTAAAACAATGTCATCCAACTTCTAAACGCGAACCATAAGTTTGGGTTAAAACGAAGCGTGCTGTCTTCACGTCCTGTAACAAACCAACTGAGTACAGCGATAGCAATAGAAGCAAATAGCAATACTGCTACAAGTAAGCGTATTGTGTAAGCAATAGTTTTTTTATGTAAAGAATTTTCTGATTGCAAAGTGGATGCATATTCTAAAAGCAAGCTAATTCCAATTGCGGCAGCTATAGCAAAAGACCACGCAAAATCAGCAATATATCTCCATCCGATACCAGCTTTTAAGCTGTCAAAAACAATAAGAACAAGCCCAACTATTATAGCTATTACGCTTGTTTGCCAAGCAATATGCGTGCGGCAGCGTTTTTTCATAATAAATACGCATATTATGCCAACTAATGCCAATGGTGAAAGTGTAAACATTCCGCCAATCATAGGCTCTGCATATTGCCAACGGTCAAATGCAATAGGCTGAATACCAATCCAAGGAAAAGTTGGAATAAAACGTAAAGGTAGCGCAATATAGCTGAAAATAGACGGCAAAATATTTTGTGACGGCAAACGCATAGTCGTCATGTCAGTAATAGTTATTTGATACTCATTGCCAAAATTTAACGGTGAGCCAAAGCGCAAAAGATTATAAATGCCAAATGGAATTGCAGTAATTACGCATGGCAGTATCCAAGCTGCAAAATATTTAAAAGGCTTATGCCATGAAGAAACTTGTTTCCAGTTGCGCAAAATATTTGGTAAATCTTTTTCTATATGCGAATAAATTGCAGGAAGTGCAAAAAGAACAGCTATAGAAAAAGTAGGTCTACATCCTAAATTTAATGCGATAAAGAAAGAACCTAAAACAATATTTAGCAAAGAGTGTGTTTTATTAAAACCTAGGTAGCACCACAATCCAAGAGATGTGAAGAAAAGTGAGGCTGCCATAGGTACGGAATAAAATGACGTTCTAAACCACAAATACACTGTATTTGAAGTAATGAAGAATAAAGCAAGAACAATGGATGTCGTTCCTAAAGATACTTTTTTTGAAGTCTGCTCAATAATTCGAATAACCAATAGGGAGCCTGCGATAAGAAAACCAATTAAGAATATTATCGTAGCTACTGTTGTTGGAAGCATAGAGCCTTCAGGAGTCCATAGTCTTGAAATAATGCGATAAGGCAAAAATAGCAATATTGCTGGAAGAACTCCGAAGTAGGAATACCAGTGACCTTTGTAGTATGCGTAATCCCAATACATATGTTGTACTGAGTGGTTTAACAAATTATTTCTAGCCGTAGGGTCGTAAGGATTTTGCAAGTGTTCTAACTCATTAGGAACAGGAAGATTTAAATGCACCTGACCTTTTAACAATGCGTCTGCAGTGTGGGCATATTGATCAAAATCATATGCATAATTACCGTTTGTGTAAAAATGCATAGGAGTTGCGTTTCGTAAATTCCAAAAAATAGTTATTAACCCAACAGCAATAAATGGAAGAAGAGAAGCAGCAAAGCAGCAACGTTGAATAAGACTATGAGTGTTGAGTTTAATTTTCCAAAGCTTGGACCAAGGATTCCAAAGCGTAACAAGAAATGCAAAAATAGCAAGTATTAATACGCGACCCCATGACCACCTAAAAGGCACTCGAACGTTTGCTCTTGAGTCTTCAATATTCAATATTGATCCTATTGGATGTTGCAGCCACACTCTAACAATGCAAGATTTTCCTACTGCTTGTTTTGGAAGTTTAAGCAAAGATGGGTTTAGAGAAGCAGTGTTTGTGCTTTGAGGTTTGCTTAAGTATTTGTTTGCTTCAACTAAAACATTGATGTTTGAAATAAGATTATTATTTTTGCTTTTCTTTTTAATAATCGCAGGCTCTAAGCGAATATAAGGCGAACTTCCATCGGATGTTACTTCTAAATATGCTTCTGAAGGATCCGTTATAAGAATGCCGCCGGAAGCTAAGCGTCTAATTCCAGAACCTATATCGTTGTGTGCAGAAATGCTATCTGTGCTTCCTGTAACACTACTCCAAAATGGCAGATTTCCAATAGAACATTCAAATAAGGTTATAAGAATTATTACGATGAATGGTATTCGCAAAAAATGTAGCGTACGTTTTATGCAATGTTTGTCAATTTGATTGCTTATACGACTGTTGTCACTATTTGCCGTATTTGGCAAAGTCTTAGACGCGTACGTTGAAATCACTGCTTAACCATTCTATTGCACAATTCAAGTAATTCAGTTCAACATTTTACTCTTCGGCAACTAAATCGAGATATTCGTCATTCCACAAGTCTTCGTCGCCATCAGGCATGAGTAGCACTCGCTCAGGTTGTAAGGCTTGAACTGCACCCTCATCGTGTGTAACAAGAACAATTGCTCCCTCATACTTTGCAATAGCTTTAAGTATTTCATCTCGAGATGCTGGGTCTAAGTTGTTAGTAGGTTCGTCTAGTAGTAGCACATTGGCCTTGGAAGTGACTAGTGTTGCAAGTGCTAGACGCGTTTTTTCGCCACCTGAAAGCACTCTTGCAGGCTTCATTGCGTCGTCGCCGGAAAACAGGAAGCTGCCAAGCATAGAACGTGCTTGCGTGTCATCCAGGTTTGGTGCAACATGCTGAAGGTTTTCCAAAACTGTAGAATCCAAGTCTAATGTATCGTGTTCCTGTGCAAAATAACCGATTTTGCATCCGTGTCCGTATTGAACTTCACCAGTATCTGCTGTTTCTTCTCCTGCCAAAATGCGTAATGTTGTTGTTTTTCCAGCACCGTTATAGCCTAGAATGACAACGCGTGAACCTTTGTCTATAGCAAGATTAATTCCAGCGAAAACAATATTAGAACCATACGCTTTGGAAATATCTTTTGCCATAATTGGAGTTTTTCCGCATGCAGCTGGTTCTGGAAAACGAATATCTGCAACTTTTTCTTGTTTTTGAGCTTCACTTGTTTCGCTTAATAGGCGTTCAGCTCTTCGCATCATGTTTTGAGCAGCAACTGCTTTTGTAGCTTTAGCATGCAAGCGAATGCCTTGTTTCATAAGGCGTTCAGCTTTCTTTTCTGCAACTTCTCGTTCGCGACGACGTCTTTCTTCGTCTACTACGCGCTGATGCAAGTATGCTTTCCAACCCATTGAGTACATGTCTATTTTTGCAAGTTGCGCATCTAAATGCCATACTTTGTTGACTACTTCGTCTAGTAATTCTGTGGAGTGAGAAATTACTAGGAATCCGCCTTCAAATCGTTTAAGATAATTGCGCAACCATATTATTGAGTCTGCGTCTAAGTGGTTTGTAGGCTCATCGAGAATTAATGTATCTGCGTCAGAAAACAGAATTCTAGCAAGTTCTATGCGGCGACGTTGACCACCTGAAAGTGTTCCTAAAGCTTGTTGCATAACTTCTTGTGGAAGTCCCAAGCTTGTTGCCATCGATATTGCTTCAGATTGCACTGAATAACCGCCTGCTTTTTCAAAATCTTGCATTGCTTTGTCGTAGCGGTTCATAGCTTTAGTCATTATGTCTGGATCTGGATCTGTCATTTCTTTTTCCGCTTTGCGAATACGCGAAACGATAGAAGCAATATCTCGAGCACTCATAATGCGATCTATAACACTTTGCTCTGGGTCTGCTGCGTGCGTGTCTTGAGGTAAGTAGCCTAAACCTCCACTAACTCTAACCGAGCCTCCTGCTGGCAGCATGTCTCCTGTAATAACGCGAGTAAGCGTAGTTTTGCCTGCGCCGTTTCTGCCGACTAAACCGATCTTATCTCCCTTTGTGACGTGAAAATCGGTAGGATTTAACAGCGTTCGCGCACCAATCTGAATGGTTAAAGCTTGTGCGTCAATAGGCATAATGTCTGTTCCGTTCCCCAAAATTTAGGCTGTTAGTATTTATTACTTATAAAAGTCATAACCAAACTCACCATTATACTGCTTACTGGTAACGAATACAGCATGTGGTTGATAGTCAAATACTTTACTTTTTCGAACACTTGTTCTATAATTTTCTTGTTAGTAATAAAATTGGGTATTGGTTGGGAATATTCAAGTGATTATGGGGAAGTGTGGAGGTAATTGTGTCAAAACAGGCGAATGAACAAAATGACTCGTTGCAAGAATTGCTTGATAATGCTCCTATGAGCGCTAACAACGGTACTTTTATAGCTGATTTATCTAGTATTCCTTCTGAATGGAAAATAACTATCCAGGGTGCTAGAGAGCATAATCTAAAAAATGTAAGTTTATCGATTCCTAGGAATCGTATGGTTGTTTTTACTGGTCTTTCTGGATCTGGTAAGTCCTCGCTTGCGTTTGATACGCTTTTTGCAGAAGGTCAGCGACGCTATGTTGAGTCGCTTAGTGCTTATGCTCGCCAATTTTTAGGACGTATGGATAAGCCTGATGTTGATTTTATTGAGGGCCTAAGTCCTGCTGTTTCTATTGATCAAAAAACTACGAATCGTAATCCTCGTTCTACTGTTGGAACTATTACAGAAATATATGATTATTTGCGATTATTGTTTGCTAGGATTGGTGTGCCTCACTGTCCTGAATGTGGTCAAATAGTAAGCTCTCAAACTCCTCAGCAAATGACTGATTCGTTGCTTGCTATGCCAGAACGTACGAGGTTACAAATTCTTGCTCCAGTAGTTCGTGGTCGTAAAGGAGAATTTAAAGACACGCTTGAGCTTTTGCGCTCAGATGGTTATGCTCGTGCGATTATTGACGGACAAATGCATGAGCTTTCTGAAGATATTACTCTTACTAAACAGAAGAAACATACAATTGAAGTAGTAGTAGATCGTTTAGTTATTAAAGATGGCATTCGTGTTCGATTAACTGATTCGATTGAAACAGCATTAAAACTATCTAAGGGAGTAGTAATTGCTGATTTTGTTGACGAACCAGAAGACTCACAAACGCGTCGTAAATCATTTTCGGAGCATCGCGCATGCCCAAATAATCATCAATTAGAGCTTGATGAGATTGAGCCTAGAACATTTTCATTCAATGCTCCTTATGGTGCTTGCTCTGAATGTTCTGGCATTGGATACAATCTCGAAATTGATCCTGAACTTGTTATCCCAGACCCAGACAAATCTCTTGCGCAGGGAGCTATTGAGCCGTGGGCAATGAATAAGTCAGCTGGAATGTATTATCAGCACATACTTTCAGGACTTGCTAAAGATTTGCATTTTGATATGAATACTCCGTGGAAGGATCTAGCGGAAGACGTTAAACATGACATCATGTATGGTCATGATTTCACAGTTCAAGTTTCCTACACAAATAGGTGGGGGCGTCAGCGTGAATATTCTACTGGCTTTGAAGGTGTAGTTCGTACGCTTATGCGCAAACATGACGAAACTGATTCTGATCAAATGCGTCAATATTATGAGTCGTATATGCGTGAAGTTCCATGCCAAAAATGTAATGGAAAGCGTTTACGTCCAGAAGTTCTTGCAGTTACAGTATCTAATACTTCCATAGCTGAAGTTTGCGATATGCCAGTAGAGCGAAGTCTAGCATGGGTAAATGCTTTGCATTTGGATGGTTCTCAAGCAGTAATTGCAACAGAAATATTAAAAGAGATTCGTGCTCGACTTGGTTTTTTGAACGATGTGGGTTTAAGCTATCTCACTCTTTCAAGAGCTGCAAAAACTTTGTCTGGTGGAGAGGCTCAACGTATTCGTTTAGCTACTCAAATTGGATCAGGTTTAGTTGGTGTTATGTACGTGCTTGATGAGCCGTCTATTGGATTGCATCAAAGAGATAATGAGCGTTTGATTGCAACATTGCATCATCTGCGAAATCTTGGTAATACGCTTATTGTTGTCGAGCATGATGAAGATACTATTCGTCAGTCCGATTGGCTTGTTGATATTGGTCCAGAAGCTGGCGAGCATGGAGGAGAAGTAGTATATTCAGGTCCGTCTGATGGAATTATTAAAGCTCAGCGTTCAATTACTGGAGATTATATTGCTCACAGACGCTCAATAGATGTGCCAAAACAACGTCGTAGTGTAGACGAAAATCGTATGCTCCATATAATTAATGCCCATGAGCATAATTTAAAAAATATTGATGTAAGCATACCTTTGGGAGTATTCACATGCATAACGGGTGTATCTGGATCTGGTAAATCAACACTTATAAACTCAATTTTATATCCTGTTCTTGCAGACAAACTAAATGGTGCTCGAATTGTTCCAGGAAAGTACAAACGTATTGATGGTATTGAGCTTTGTGACAAAGTAGTGCATGTCGATCAGAATCCTATAGGAAGAACTCCTCGTTCTAATCCAGCAACTTACACTGGTGTTTGGGATAAAATACGTTCATTGTTTGCTCAGACTCCAGAAGCAAAAGTTCGTGGCTATGGTCCTGGTCGCTTCTCGTTTAATGTTAAAGGAGGCAGATGTGAAGCATGTCATGGCGACGGTACTTTAAAAATAGAAATGAACTTTTTGCCTGACGTATACGTAGAGTGTGAAGTTTGTCATGGTAAACGTTATAACCGTGAAACTTTGGAAGTTACATATAACGGAAAGTCTGTTGCAGATGTTCTTAATATGCCTATTTGTGAAGCTGCAATATTTTTCAAAGCATATCCTTCTATTTCTCGATATTTAGATACTTTAGTAAAAGTTGGCTTGGGCTATATTCGTCTTGGTCAAAGCGCAACAACGCTTTCTGGCGGTGAGTCTCAACGAGTAAAGCTTGCTACAGAGCTGCAGAGAAGATCTACTGGTAAAACAGTTTATATTCTTGATGAACCTACTACTGGACTGCATTTTGAAGATGTTAGGAAACTTCTAGCGGTTTTGCAATCTCTTGTAGATAAAGGCAACAGTGTTATTGTAATTGAACATAATCTTGATGTTGTGAAATCTGCAGATTGGATTATTGATTTAGGTCCAGAAGGAGGAGATAAAGGCGGAACCTTAGTTGCAGAAGGTAGTCCTGAGAGCGTAGCGCGTAATGGCGAGAGTTGGACAGGTAAATTCCTTAAGCAAATGTTACATTAAGCGTTCAAAAAAGTTACCGATCTGTAATTTGCTGAACTGAGAAATTTACTCGACAAATCTTATGAATAGTTGCATAAATCTTGTTTAGGAAAGGAGGTGAAAATGAAAGATAATGATCTTAATAAAAATTCTTATAAAGCATATGATTTGCAAGAAGAAAATAGGATGAGAGATAGTGAAAAATGGCGTAAAACGCAAGCAATAATAGATGAACAGTTTTCGAAAGATTCATCATTTGATGATGAAAGAGTAAATGCATTAGGAGCTCCATTGCTTGGTGATACCCGTGATTTATTCCGTCCAGCTTCTCGTGATATTCCAGCGCAACCTGGAGTATACAAGTGGCGTGATGGCGAGGGGCGAGTTATTTACGTTGGAAAAGCAAAAAATTTACGCAATCGTTTAGCGAATTATTTTCAACCTCTTTACCAACTTCATCCTAGAACTCAATCTATGGTTCTTACAGCTCGCAGTTTGGAATGGACTGTTGTAAGCACTGAATTTGAGGCTCTTACACTTGAATATACTTGGATTAAAGCTTTTAATCCTAGGTTTAATGTAGTTTTTCGTGACGATAAAACATATCCTTATGTTGCAGTTTCGCTAGAGGAAACTTTTCCAAGAGTATGGATTACTAGAAATCGTAGTGCGCGGCATGCTAGATATTTTGGTCCGTATGCAAAAGTGTGGCCTCTTCGTCATAGTTTAGATTCTTTACTTAAAACTTTTCCTATTCGCACATGCTCATCCTCTGTTTTTAGCAAAGCTCATAGGACTGGTAGACCTTGCTTATTTGCTTCGATTGGTAAATGTTCAGCTCCTTGTATAGGAAACATAGATCCTAGCGAACATCGCAAGATGGTAGAACATGTAGTTGGCATACTTACAGGCAGTGTTGGAGAGTCTTATATTTCACAAATTAAGAATGAGATGAAAGAAGCAAGTGAAGAGCTAGAATTTGAGCGTGCAGCTAAATTGCGTGACGAAATTGCTGTTTTGAACACTATTTTGCAACAAAATGCAGTTGTGTTTGACAATGATGTAGAAGCAGATGTTTTTGGATTCTGCGGAGATGAGCTTGAAGCGTCAATTCATGTATTTTTTGTCAGAGCTGGAATGATTCGTGGAGAGAAAAATTGGTCGGTAGAACGAAATGAGCATATCAGTGACAGTGATCTTATAGCTGATTTATTAACTCGCGTATACGCAGAATATGAGCAAAATTACACACAAAACCATGAAGATACTATTAGCATTAAGAAAGTTCGCGACGCTGTTAGCTCTACGCAGCAAGCTACTGCAACTGATGTAATATTGCGAGCGCAAGCTACTAAAACTCGTCGTGAACGTCAAGAGAGAACAGGTCGTGAGGATTTACTTGCTCCTATTTCGCCTGTTCCTCGTGAGATTATAGTTCCAATTAAAATTTCTGATGAACGTAAGCAAGAGCTTGAATTGTGGCTTAGCAATATTCGTGGTTCTCAAGTAAGTATTAGAGTTGCAGAGCGCGGAGAAAAACGTGCTCTTATGGATCGTGCAAACGATAATGCTAGTCAGGAATTGAAACGAATAAAATCTAGCCGTATTAACAGCATAGATATGAGAACAGAAGCTATGAACGAAATAGCAAAAGCGCTTGGAATGAGTAAATCTCCTTTGCGAATTGAATGTTATGATATTTCAAATACAGTTGATGGCAGTTATCAAGTTGCTTCTATGGTTGTTTTTGAAGATGGTGTTGCTCGTCCTAGTGAGTACCGTCATTTTGCGGTTCGAGGTGAACATGGTGATGGTAAAATAGATGATTTAAGTGCTGTTTATGAAACATTATTGCGAAGGTTTAAGCATAAAGATGTTTATGCAGAAAATAGGCTTGATGCATCAGATTCATCAGATACATCAGATACATCTGACTCATCTGATATTAATATTTGCGATGCTAACAGTATTTCTAATAAGCATTTTTCAGGTAATTCATTGACTAGTGCGCGGCATTTTGCTTATAAACCTCAATTAATTATTGTCGATGGAGGAAAAGAACAAGCAAAAGCTGCTAAAAGAGCTATGAGAGATGCTGGCGTAAGTGATATTACTGTTTGTGGTTTAGCTAAGAAGCTTGAAGAAGTGTGGCTTCCTGACGAAGATTATCCAATCATTTTTAAGAGAAGCTCAGAAGGATTGTATTTATTGCAGCGTGCTAGAGACGAGTCTCATCGTTTTGCTATTTCGTATCATCGTAAATTGCGAAGAAAAGGTTCATTGCATTCTACTTTTGATGCAATTCCTGGAATTGGAGCAGTGTATCGCAAGCGTTTGCTTGCATCTTTTGGTTCAATAAAATCTTTGAAAAATGCTTCATTAGAAGATTTGCAAAAAGTACCTGGAATTGGCGAGAATAAAGCAAAAGCTATATACAGTGCTTTGCGTAAAAATAATGATAAATAGCTTTTGAATTACTATGAGTCTTACTATGAGTCGTAACTCGTCAGCATAAGGCACTAGCCTAAGAAGTATGTCTCAGGAAATTGAAATTGGTTTGGGCAAAAAAGCCCGAGTTGCATATTCGCTTGACGATATTGCTATTGTTCCTTCGCGCCGCTCGCGTGATCCTCAAGCTGTATCTACTTCATGGCAAGTAGATGCTTACACGTTTGATATCCCAATTATTGCTGCTCCGATGGATTCTGTTACTAGCCCGGATACTGCGATTGCAATTGGTCAAATGGGTGGTCTTGGAGTTCTTGATCTAGAAGGTTTATGGACTCGATATGAGAATCCAGAACCTTTGTTAAAAGAAATAGCTGAGATGCCGTCAAATATTGCAACCCGCCGCATTCAGGAGATTTATACTGAGCCAATCAAACCAGAATTGATTGCAAAGCGTTTGCATACAATCAGAGATGCTGGAGTGACAGTAGCAGGAGCTCTTTCTCCACAACGTACGCAAGAATTATATAACACTGTGCTAGAAGCTGGTGTTGATTTATTTGTGATTCGCGGAACAGCAGTATCTGCGGAACATGTTTCTAAAGATCATGAACCTCTTGATTTAAAGAAGTTTATTTACGATCTCGATGTCCCTGTTATTGTTGGAGGTTGCGCGGATTATACTTCTGCTCTTCATTTGATGAGAACTGGAGCTGCAGGTATTTTAGTCGGATTTGGCGGCGGAGCAGTATCCGCAACAATGAATACTTTAGGTGTGCAAGCACCTATGGCTACTGCCATTGCGGATGTTGCTGAAGCTCGTAGGGATTATATGGATGAATCCGGCGGTCGTTACGTGCAAATTATTGCTGATGGAGGAATGGGTAATTCCGGCAGCTTTATTAAGGCTCTTGCAGTTGGAGCTGACGCAGTTATGCTTGGTACTCCATTAGCTCGCGCAACTGAGGCTCCTGGTCATGGCACTCATTGGGGTGCTGAGGCTCGCCATTCATCACTTCCTCGTGGCATGCGCTCAAATGTTGGCACTGTGGCTCCGTTAGAAAATATTCTTTTCGGTCCAAGTCATGAAGCAGATGGTACTACAAACTTTGTTGGTGCATTGCGCAGAACAATGGCTTCTACAGGTTATGTTGATGTTAAGAGCTTCCAGCGTTGCAACGTAGTATTTAACCCATTCCATCAGGATATTCGTTAGTGTTATAAGTATGATGCTTATTGCATAAAATATGGCGGTTCAGTAATTTGCTCTGAGCCGCCATTTTTGTTTTCAAAATTGTTATATCTATATGAACATTCTATTGATTTATGCATAAATATGATTTTTTAGCTATATTTGCTATTCTTTTAAACCGTAATGTGTATAATTCAACACGCATAAAATCGTTTATTTTCAATAAAAACGACGAATATTTTGTAATTTATCCACATTTTTATTAATTACGCAGTTAGAGAAAAATTACGTTGTAAGCTTTTATCTAAACTCGTTTAGTTTGTAGAAATATAAGCTTAACAAGTTTTAAATAACAACAGTTTTAAATAATTGTTAAAACAGGAGAGAAACATGAAGATAGATTTTGCTGATGCCTATGGCATGGAAGATAACGATTACAGTGATGATGAGCTGAAAGATAAGTCCTCAAAGACTAAGAAAAACAATGACGAGGATCCTCCACATGTTTTCTGTAGACCTCGTATTAGCTTGCCTGTATATGAGGGTGAAGTTAGTGTTGGTTTTTCGCGTGAATGCTTGAAATACCATGTTGGAATGTGTTATTTCGACAGTAGAGATGAGCAGGCTTTTGTTAATTTAGCTTTAAAAACTTGTCAAATTGCTTGCATAGCTGCAGATATTTCGAGAGGTAGGCCTATTTCTCCAGCAATGTCGCAGCTTTTAACAAAAAGTTGTATTACTAAATTAACTAACATGTGGAAACTGATGGATGAGTATTTCACTGATAATAACGATTCGGAAACTCGCTCTGCTGTGCGTAGTTTTCCTGCAGTTCCGAGTTTGTTTAATGGAATGTTAGTCAGCCCGAATCATTTTGAAGGTGTTGTGCGCATTTGTGCAGGACCTGTGAAATACTGGGCGTCGTTATCTTTGGAATTGAAAAATAATCGTTGGATTTGCACGTATGCAGATCTAGGATAAAATCGTCGCTTATAGTAGGTAGCTGAAATAAGACATCTATGATAATGCGTTTGAAGACTTATGTACATATATTCAAATAAATATGAGCCCCTTATTGCTTGATTTGCTGATTTTTCAACAATTTTAGCAATAAAGGGGTTCACTTTTGTAAGATTAAACATTCTACCTTGCACGACTTGTAGAATCTAAGTTTTTTCCCAGTGTTTGTTTGTAAATGACAATATTAAGTATTATTTTTTGTACTTCGTGCAGTCGTGTCGATTCTGTTATCAAGTACAATAAATAATATGCTCCGAGAATTTGCTGTAGAAGCCATTCACCCAACTCAAGACGGTGATACCATTTATTCCTTACTCGCCAATCGTGCTATGCGTAGCCCACAAGACTTGGTTGCTCAATGGCAAGACGATGAAACTCGTCGTTGGCATGATGTTACTTCATCTGAAATGCTCGCGAAAGTTCGTGCAGTAGCTCGAGGCTTAATAGCACTCGGAGTTCAGCATGGCTCCAAAGTTGTTATTTACTCTGCTACATGTTATGAGTGGGGTATTGTCGATTTTGCTTGTGCATGTATTGGTGCTGTAAGCGTTCCTATTTATGAAACAGATTCAGCATTGCAGGCAGCTGACATTATCGATGAAGTTAAGCCAGTTATTGCTTTTGCTGGAGACGATGCGCATGCTCAATGCTTAGAGCGTGTTCGTCAGGATCATAAACATATAACTTTGAAAACCGTATTTAATTTCAAAGCTGGTGGCTTGGAAGCAGTTGTTGATTTTGGTAGATCTATTACTGAGGATGAGCTTAATAAAGCTGTTGATGTTGTTAAGGCAGATGATTTAGCTACTATTGTTTACACCTCTGGCTCGACTGGTAGACCTAAAGGCGCAATGCTTTCAAATCGTAATTTTACGCATATTGTTTTTGCTGGTTACGATGTTCTTAACGATATGTTATGCAAACCAAATCGTTTGCTTTTATTCCTTCCATTGGCGCATTGTTTTGCTCGGTACATTCAATATGTTGCTATTGGTGCTCACGGTGTTATTGGATATGTGCCTAATGCTAAGCATCTTTTGGCTGATTTGCGTAGTTTTAAGCCTACGTATTTACTTGGCGTGCCTAGAGTTTTTGAAAAAGTTTATAATGCTGCGTCACAAAAAGCTGGTGCTGGCATAAAGGGTCGTATCTTTGCTAAAGCTGTAAAGCATTTCATTCAATGGTCTCGCGACAATGTTGAAGGTAAAACTCATTCTCTTGCTGCACGCATGAATCATGCGATGTACATGAAAACAGTTGGTTCTTCTATTCGTTCAGCTTTAGGTCCTAATCTTTCATGGTTAGCTTGCGGTGGAGCTCCAATGGATGCTGATTTGGCTCATTTCTTTAATGGTCTTGATGGTATTACTTTTATTCAAGGGTATGGAATGACTGAAACTGCCGCTCCTTGTGTAGTTAATTTTGAGCATGCAAATCAAGTTGGATCTGTAGGTCGACCTGGTCCTGGTATAGCTATCCGTCTTGCTGACGACGATGAAGTGCTTATTAAAGGTCCTAACGTATTTATGGGATATTTCAATAAGCCTGAGCTTACTGCAGAAGTTATTGACGAAGATGGATGGTTGCATTCAGGCGATCTTGGCTCAATAGATGATGAAGGATTCTTGTCTATTACTGGTCGCAAAAAAGATATTATTATTACTGCCGGTGGCAAGAATATAAGTCCTGCTCCTATGGAAGGTATTATTGCTCAATGCCCATTAGTTTCTCATGCTGTAGTAGTGGGCGATGGTAAGCCATTTGTTTCTGCTTTAATTGAGCTTGATCCAGATATGGTTCGTTCTTGGCTAAAGAATAAGGGTATGGATGTTAACCTTACTATGAGTGAGATTGCTACTAACGAAGCAGTGCGTTCAGTAATTCAGCAATTTATTGACCAAGCTAATAGTACTGTTTCTCGCGCTGAGTCTGTTCGTAAGTTTGTTATTTTGCAAGATGAATTTACTCAAGATGCTGGAACCTTGACTCCAAGTATGAAGATTGTTCGTCCGAAGATTCTTGCTCGCTATGCTGATATTATCGAAACGCAATTGTATGCTCCAAAGCCTAATACTCGTCCTTTGCCAGCAACTGTAAAGATTCTCGATAAAACTACTGAGACTGTTAAGCAAGCACAGGAGACTGTTAAGCAAGCTCAGGAAGCTGTAACTCCTCGAGTACGTCAAGCTATCGATCAAGCTGCGAATCATTTGAAGCGTTTTGGTGAAGAATCTTCATCAGATTCCTCTTCGACATCGCATAGTGATCATAATGAACATGTCGAGTAAAAAGCTTACATATTTGTAGTTGTTTTTTCGTTATTCCTACTTACATAAAAGAAAGAGTAATCGAGTGTCTATTAGAAAAATTCGTATTGTTCCGGATCCCGTATTGCGAACTCCTTGTGATGAGATTCGTGAAATTACGCCAGCTGTGAAACATTTAGTTGATGATTTATTGGAAACGGTAAATGATCCAGGTAGAGCTGGATTGTCTGCTAATCAGATTGGTGTAAGTTTTAGAGCTTTTTCTTACAATATAAATGGTCGAATTGGCTATATTCTAAATCCAGTAATTGAAGAGCTAAAAGGTGAACAGTACGACGACGAGGGTTGCCTTTCTGTTCCGGGATTATGGTACAAAACTAGGCGTGCAAATTATGCTAGAGCTCGTGGAATTGATTTAGATGGTAAGACTGTAGTGCTTGAAGGTGAAGGTCTTATGGCTAGAATGATTCAGCATGAGTGTGATCATTTAGATGGTCATATTTATTTAGATAGGCTTGAAAAGGATGTGCGCCGTCAAGCGTTGCGTGAGTTGCGCAATAATATGCGTAGCTAAGTTTTAGTTTTTATGCGTTATGTGTAAATAATTTTTTAAAAGTTATCGGCATTTTTGTTGCTTTTATTGCTACAAGGATGCCGATTTTTGGTATTGAGTATCTGATATAATCACTCTCTGCGTGTCCATTTTGAGCATGAGTATTGCCGCGTTATATGATTGCTCGCTTTTTATTGTCTACACGGATTCGCAAATACGCGCCATGTACGCGTCCGTTCGTGTCGGTCGGCTTGGATTTAGGCATGTGTCAGCCAAGTTGCATGCGAACAGACATGGCCAGGAAATAACCGACAAGAAAGGTATATAGATATGGCACAGATTACCATGAGCGAAATGCTGAAGGCTGGTTTGCACTTCGGTCATCAGACTCGTCGCTGGAACCCAAAGATGAAGCAGTTCATTCTTACCCAGCGCAATGGTATTCATATCATCAATTTGTTCAAGTCTCTCGACATGATCGACAAGGCTTATGACTTCATCAAGCAGACTGTTGCTCACAACGGCACTGTTCTCTTCGTGGGCACTAAGAAGCAGGCTCAGGAAGCTGTACAGAATCAGGCAACTCGCGTAAACATGCCTTATGTTTGCGAGCGTTGGCTTGGCGGTATGTTGACCAATTTCCAGACTGTTTCTACTCGCGTAAAGCGCTTGAAGGAACTTGAGGAAATGGACTTCAGCGATGTTCGTGGATCCGGCTTGACTAAGAAGGAACTTTTGCTTCTCGAGCGCGAGAAGGACAAGCTTTCCAAGCAGCTCGGTGGTATTCGCAACATGAACCGCACTCCATCCGCCATGTTCGTTGTTGATATTAACAAGGAAGCTTTGGCTGTTGAAGAAGCCCATAAGCTTGGTATTCCAGTTGTGGCAATTGTTGATACCAACACTGATCCTGAGTCTGTTGAGTATCCAATTCCTGCTAACGACGATGCTATTCGTGGCATTGAGTTATTGACCAGCTTGATGGCTGATGCTGTAGCTGAAGGCTTGCTTGAGCATGCCGGTAAGGGCGCTAAGTCTGAAGGTAATGATGCTCAGCCAATGGCAGCTTGGGAGAAGGAATTGCTCACCAAGGAAGGCGAAGCTGAAGCTAAGCCTGCCAAGGAAGAAAATACTGAGGCAAACGCCTGATAAGCTAATTTGCAACCAGATTCTTATCTAGAAGCTGCAAAATCCAATTGATTTTGCTTTTTGCAGCTTTTAAGAATCATATTGATACGAGGAGAACAAAATGGCAGCAATTACTGCAGCGTTGATTAAGCAGGTGCGTGAAGAAACCGGCGCCGGCATGATGGACGTTAAAAAGGCTCTTACTGAAGCTGAAGGCGACGTTGCCCGCGCTAAGGAAATCATCCGCGCTAAGGGTATTCAGGCAGCTGGTAAGCGTGAAGGTCGTAAGGCTCAGGAAGGTACCATCGCTTCTAAGGTTGTTAAGTCTGCTGAAGGCGAAACTGGTTACGCAGTTGAGTTGAATTCTGAAACTGACTTTGTGGCAAAGACACCAAAGTTTGTGGAATTCTCAAACACTGTTCTTGACCATGCTGTTGAAGTTAATGCTTCTACTGCTGAAGAAGTACTTGCAGCACCAGCTGATGGCGCAACTGTTAAGGAATCTGTTGAAGAAGCAGCAGCTTTGTTTGGCGAGCACGTCAAGGTTGGTCAGGTTGCTAAGGTAAGCGGTCCACACGTTGAGATTTATGCTCACAAGAAGTCTGTGGAATTGCCTCCAAGCATCGTTTCCATGATTGCTACTGACGAGGCTGGTGCAAAGGTTGCTCACGAAGCTGCTTTGCAGATTTCCGCTATGGGTGCGCAGTGGCTTCGCCGCGAAGATGTTCCAGAAGAAGTTTTGGAATCTGAGCGTCGCGTTGCAACCGAGAAGTCCTTGGCTGAAGGCAAGCCAGAGAAGATTGTTCCAAAGATTGTTGAAGGACGTATGAACGCTTTCTTCAAGGAAACTGTACTTCTCGAGCAGGCATACGTTAAGGATCCATCCAAGAGCGTTGGTGACTTGTTCAAGGAAGTTGGCGGCACCGCTCTTGCCTTTGCTCGCGTTGAGGTTGGCAAAGGTGCTGCTGAATAAGCACTAATTATATAAGAATTTATTTTTGTTCTTGTATATAGGGTTGCGTGCACAAGTTGTGCGCAACCCATTTTTTATATTCATTTTCCAGCTTAACGTGCGTTTTGAGTGTCGTTATTGATAGATAAACTGACAAAGATATACCTCATTCGCCGTTATGACTGGAGGAATCTGTATGGCTATTGCACAAACGGATGAAGGAAAGTCCCGTAGGGTTTTATTAAAGCTTTCTGGAGAAGCATTCGGTGGTGGCGCTGTTGGTATTGATACTAATGTTATTCGTAGGATTGCTGGCGAAATAGTAGCTGCAGTGAATCAAGGCGTTCAGGTTGCTATTGTTGTCGGCGGCGGTAACTTCTTTAGGGGAGCAGAACTGCAGCAAGCAGGTATTGATCGTAGCCGTGGCGATTATATGGGTATGTTGGGCACTGTAATGAACTGCTTGGCTCTTCAGGATTTTCTTGAGCAAGCGGGGCAAGCAACTCGCGTACAAACTGCTATTACAATGGGTCAGGTTGCAGAACCTTATATTCCGTTGAAAGCAATTCGTCACCTTGAAAAGGGTCGTGTGGTTATTTTTGGTGCTGGTGCCGGAATGCCATATTTTTCTACTGATACTGTTTCTATTCAACGTTCATTGGAAATTCATTGCGATGAAGTTCTTATGGGCAAGAATGGTGTGGATGGCGTATATAGTGCTGATCCTCGTAAAGATTCTACTGCTCGTAAGTTCCTAACATTAAACTACAATCGCGCTATCGTTGATGGTTTAGCTGTTATGGATGCGTCTGCGCTTTCTATGGCTCGCGATAATAATCAAAAAATTCGTGTGTTTGGTCTTGAGGGCGAAGGTAACGTAACTAGTGCTCTTGTTGGAGAATCTATTGGCACATTAGTGTCTAATGCAGAGCCAACATTTGCTTAAATATTATAAAGGAGAACACATGTCAGCAATAATTGATCAAGCCCGTGAACAGATGAATAAGTCTGTTGAAGCTACTAAAGAGAATTTTATGGGTATTCGCACCGGTCGTGCTAATCCTGCTTTGCTAAACGGAATTATGGTTGATTATTATGGTGCTCCAACTCCAATTAAAGCTGTTGCATCTATTGGTGTTCCAGAGCCTAGAACTCTTTCAGTTACGCCTTTTGACGCTTCTCAAGCGAATGCTGTTGAAAAGGCTATTCGCGATTCTGATTTAGGTGTAAGCCCTAATCGTGATGGCAATGTTATTCGTGTTACTATGCCAGAGCTCACGGAAGAGCGTCGCAAGGAATACGTCAAGCTTGCTAAGAATAAAGCAGAAGAAGGCAAAGTTGCAGTTCGCAATATTCGTCGCAAAGCTAAGGAATCTATTGACAAGTCTGTTAAAGATGGTGAACTTGGCGAAGATGAAGGCGATCGTTTACAAAAAGAGCTTGATAAAGTAACTAAGCAAGTTACTGATTCTTTAGACGTTTTGCTTGAAGGTAAGCAAAAAGAAATTATGGAAGTCTGAGATTTTTGTAGTTTCAAACTGAATGGGTGCCGTATGAGTCAAATAAAACAGCATAATTTTGCCAATGAAGTCAGTAAAGCAAATGCTGAAAAAGCTGCATTAGAAGTAGGATTGTCTTCTGACAAAGCAGATACTGCTACACATGGCACCCATGAAACTTTAAGTGATATTAATCGTCGCACGGGCAGGAATATGCCTCAAGCAATTGCTACTGCCGCAATACTAGTTGTAGCAATTGTTTCTTGCTTAATTATTAGCATTGATGTCTTTATAGTGCTTATGGCCATTTTTATGGTTCTGGCATTGTGGGAATTACATGTTGATTTTGCAACTCTCGGTTTGCGTATTCCTTTCGTAACGTTATCAATATGTTCGCTTGTAACTATTTTTTCAACATACTATGCAAAATGGCATGCTGTTGCTATGGCTAGTGGAATTACTGCATCTTTGCTTCTTACAGTAATTTGTGCGACTCTTAGCAGTACTATTTCAGATAGAACGATGCAAGCTGTAGAAAAAAAGCTCGATGGTTCTAACCGCTCATCATACGAACATACTTTATTTACGAATACGTCTGTTTCGCTATTCGTGGTGTTGTACATTCCACTTTTAGCTTCTTGCATTGTATTAGCTCTTACAAATACAAAATACGCAGTTGCTCACGCTATGCTTTTGGTATTTTTACCTGCATTAAGTGACACTGGCGGATTATTTGCTGGTGCATGGTTGGGCAAACATAAGCTTTCTCCGCGAATCTCTCCTAAGAAGTCTGTAGAAGGCTTAATAGGCTCAATGCTTTTTGCAATTATAGGAGCATATGCAATTATTGCAGGTTTTTATGGTTCCTCTTGGTTCAATTTCTGGTGGATGCCATTAGTCATGGGTATTTCTTCTGGAATCATTGGCACATTCGGTGACTTGTGTGCTTCTATGCTTAAAAGAGATATTGGTATTAAAGACATGGGGCATTTGCTAAAAGGTCATGGTGGTGTTCTTGACCGAGTAGATTCTATTTTGCTGTGCGGTCCTGTGCTGCTTGTGCTTTTGCAACTTGCTCATTTCTGAATTTATCTGTCGCAATCGTGGGCTTAGACTAATATCGACGCCATGACAGTCTGTTTTATCCCGTCGCCAAGTATTTCGCAATTTTCTCTTGGCTTTGTAAACATAAAGTTTTACGCTCTTAGTATTCTTGCCGGTATTTTGGTTGCAATGTGGATTACTACGCGTCGATGGAAGCGTCTTGGAGGAGATTTTAACCAGATACTTGATCTTGTTTTAGTCAGTCTTCCTGCTGGAATAATTGGCGCGCGTTTGTATCACGTTATTACAACTCCAGAAAAGTTTTTTGGCTCTAATGGTGATTTTTTAGAAATTTTTAGAATTTGGAATGGTGGTCTAGGAATTTGGGGCGGCATATTCTTAGGCGCATTGGCTGCTTGTGTGTTATGCAAGTATCGTAAATATCCTATTGGATTACTAGCTGATTGTGCAGCTCCTGCAGTGCTTATTGCTCAAGGTATAGGAAGATTGGGGAATTGGTTTAATCAAGAACTTTACGGAGCTCCTACTAACTTGCCATGGGGTTTGAAGTTAAATTATGATACCACACAAGCAATAGGTCATAGTGAAAGATGTTATGATGGGTTAACGTGCCCAGAAGGCACATTATTTCATCCAACATTTTTGTACGAGATGATTTGGAATTTCATCGGTGCTGCATTGCTTATTTATTTTGGCAAAGTTATAGCTAAGAAGTTAAAAGCCGGTTCCGTATTCGCACTTTATGTTATGTGGTACACAATCGGACGAGTATGGATTGAGGCATTGCGAATTGATTTTTCACATGTTTTCTTAGGTGTTCGCATTAATGTTTGGGTTTCTATTATCGTATTTATTTGTGCAACTATTGTTTTTGCTTTGCTGCAAAAGAGTGCTAGTACTCGTGATTCTCTTGTTGAACGACTTATAGATATAACTTCAGACGAAAGAGAACGTGAGTCTCAGAATACTTCTAGTAAATAAGATTCAAGTATTTGAAAAAGCAATTTTAAAAATTTTGTTTTTATAAAACTAGTCGCTTGCATTTTCTAGAATAGTACACATGAATATACAAATAGCACCTAGCATTCTTTCCGCAGATTTTTGCAATCTTGAGCGTGACCTTGATGCAATATCTAATGCGGATCTTGTTCATGTCGATGTAATGGATCATCACTTTGTACCTAACTTGACTTTAGGTGAACCAATTGTTAAGCGAATTTGTGAGGTTACTAAACTTCCAGTTGACGTACATTTGATGATTGAGGATCCAGATCGTTGGGCTCCAGAATACGCTAAGCTTGGAGCTGCTTCTGTGAGTTTCCATATGGGTGCTACTCATGCTCCAGTGAGATTAGCTCGTCAGCTTCGCGATATGGGTTGTAAAGCTTGCTTTGCTGTGCGCCCTGCGGAACCAGTTGAACCTATTTTCGATATTCTTGATGAATTCGATATGGTTCTTATTATGACTGTTGAGCCTGGTTTCGGTGGACAGAAGTTCTTAGCTAATCAAATGAATAAGGTTCGCCGTTTACGCGACGAAATTACTCGTCGTGGTCTTAATACTCATATTCAGGTTGATGGAGGAGTTAGCCCTTCGACTGCAGCAATAGTTGCTGAAGCTGGTGCTGATGTGCTTGTTGCAGGTTCTGCAGTTTATGGAGCAGAAAGTCCTAGAGAAGCGATTGAAGCTATTCGTAATACTGCAAAGGCTGCTTGGCGCGAATAAATATTAGATGTATGTTGGGGACATGAAATATGTCCCCAACATGTTAAGTATTGCACAACAAGCGAGTTTTTTTTGATGCGAATATATGCTGATTAATTGAGTGATTTCGTATGAGGAAGATATTATGACTAAGTTCGTTATTAATCAGGAATATAGTCCTGAAGCAATGAATCGAGTTTTGACAATACCTAATCTAATCAGTTTTTTGCGCATATGTTCAATTCCTTATATTGCTTGGCTTATTACACAGCATCAGATGACTTTTGCTCTTATTGTTTTAGCAATATCTGCGTTTTCTGATTGTCTTGATGGTTATATTGCTCGTACTTTGAATCAAGTTAGTAAGTTGGGTCAAATCCTTGATCCTATAGCTGATCGTCTATTGATTTTTTGCAGTACGTTAGCTTTAGCTGTTGCAATGATTATCCCTTGGTGGGCACTTTTATTAGTAGTATTGCGTGATGCTATTATGGCTGTACTTGTAATAGTACTTGCGCAAAGAGATTATGGTCCTTTGCCTGTTAACTTCGTAGGTAAAGCTGGTACAGCGCTTCTTATGCTTTCAATCGTTTCTTTAATGATTGTTTATGCTGTAGCTACTGAGTCTATGTTCCTGCTTTATGCTGCTGCACTTGCATGTGGAGTGTGGGGTATTGCTCTATATTGGTATGCTGGCTTGCTTTACTATATGCAAGCTTATTTGTTACTTGCTAAGTCAAGAAAAAACTAAATAAGGCGTGTACGCACATATGACTAAGCAAGATGAATTTGTTAGTTTAAAAGATAGTATCAAAGATTTAGATGTAAAACATACGTCTCATAAAAGCACTATGCCAATGTCTTTTGCTGCTCCTGATGGAATGTTGTTAACTAGACGTAGAGCATTATTCTCGCACTCATTTACTGGTATTTCAACGCATCATGTTGTAATGTCTCCCAGTGGTTTTGCTCACAATCATGATCGTAGACGTTATATTGACGATTATGCTTTGCGTCTTATTGATGATTTAACTAATCGTCCGGTTGATCCAATGTTTATGGATGCAAGATTAAGTAAACAACCTGTTAAACCGTTTAATCTGTGGTTCACTAGAGCTATAGTATTTTTATTGTGTGTTTCTATCGGTACTGTTGGGAGTCAGTTTGTTCGTAAGTTACACACTGATCCTAGAAAAGCAATACGTTCTTCATTAGCTAATGAGTTGTCAGGTTATACGTCTCGTTTCGATAAGCTTGTAGAAGAAGTAACGTTATTGAGAAATAACGTAGATCATGAGTCGCAAAAAATTACTACGCCTGAAGAGGATGAAGTTAGTAAATCAGATGATATGGTTAATGGCACTCATGCTGTAGAAGGTTCTGGGATTACTGTAACTATTGCTAATCCTATTTCTGCTTCGAGCGATGTGAATAGCGGTTCTTTGCCTCGCGAGAGTAATGGCGCAAGAATGCGATTAGTTACAGATCGCGATATTCAACAATTTGTATCATTATTGTGGAAAGCAGGCGCTGAAGCTATTTCTGTTAATGGGCATAGACTTGGAGCACAAACTTCTATTCGTGTTGCTGGTCAAACTATTCTTATTGGAGTTAATCAAACTCAAAGTCCATATGTTATTGAAGTTATTGGCGATTCTGATGATTTAATTAAACAGTGTAATGATATGAAACGCATGAAATGGTACGCATCTTTAGCTAATGCAGGCATTAATCCACAGGTTTCACCTTCGAGAGTTATACGACTCAGCGCAGCAAACACAGGCGATATCAGTTTTGCCAACGAGAGAATTAGGAGATAAGCATGGCAGCGATTTTTGGATTAATTTTGGGAGTATTAATTGGAGTTGTTGTTCATCCAGATATTCCTATTGTCATTCAGCCTTATTTACCTATTATGGTCGTTGCAGCACTAGATGCGTTGCTTGGTGCCGCACGTGCATATTTTGAGAGAAACTTTTCGGATAAAGTTTTTGTTATTTCATTCTTCTCAAACGTTATAGCAGCTACGTTGCTTGTTTTACTTGGAAATCAGCTTGGTGTAGGTGCACAATTACAAACTGCAGTTATCGTTGTTTTAGGAATTCGTATTTTCTCTAACGTTTCTGCAATTCGTCGTTTCATCTTCAGGAGTTAGCATATGGTTTCAATGTTTTCTCATTCTCCACAAGGTGATGATATTCTTCATAAAATGCGTCGTCAAAAAGCGCATGATCGTGAAAGTGATGAAACTCAAACTGGATCTTTCCCAGCAGTTCATCGTAAAGTAAAATCTTCACTAAGTGGTCATGTGACGCGGGCGCGTATATTTACGGGCTTTTTAATGATGTTGCTCTGCGCTTTATTAGGTTTTGCGTACATGATTCAAGTTAATCGTAGTAACTCACTTTTGTATGAAACAATGAGCGAAGAGGAGTTGACACGTCTTATTACAGAAACTCATTCTCAAATTCAGAGTTTGGAAAGCCGAAAAAGTGAATTAACAGGTCAGCTTAATTCGTTGCGCGAAGCAGTAGATAAACAAGATGAAGCTCGTCGTATTGCTCAGCAGAATGCTCAAGCAAATGGTCTTATTTCTGGACGTCTGCCGGCAGTAGGTAAAGGTATTGTAGTTCACATTACTGCAGGTGAAAAAGAGAATATTGATGCTGCTACGATGTTTCAGCTAATAGAGGAATTGCGAAATGCTGGCGTAGAAGTTATGTCTATTAACGATGTGAGAATAGTTACTTCAAGCTATATTTCACAAACTAAGCATGGTCTTATATGTGACAATATTATGATTGATCCTCCTTATATTGTGAAAGCAATTGGTGACCCTCAGAATTTGCAAAATGCTGTTAATATTGCAGGCGGTGTTGGGTCGCGTTTAAAAATTAAATTTGGTTCTTCTGTAATGGTTTCAGTGCCTGATGAGGTAGAAATTACTTCGACACGCGAACCAAAACAGTACGAATATGCAAAACCAGTCGAGTAACAAGGTAGAATAGCAAGTATGACTGAACCGATTCCTACAGCTGGCGAAACCACTATTATTGGTATGCCAGCTATTCATATTCCAATGAATACAACTTCAGATCGTCCTATGCAGCAGGATGATTTTGATACTATAGCGAAACTACGTCCTGGTACTGCGTTGTTGATTTCAACTAGGGGAGCAGTGTCTGGTTCTCGCTATCTTCTCGATGAAGACTTAGTAACAGTTGGGCGCGATTCGCATGCTGATATTTTGTTAGATGATTCTACTGTTTCGCGTGCTCATGCAGTGTTTAAGCGCCATAATGGCGTGTTTAGCATTTCAGATTCTGGAAGTCTAAATGGTACGTATGTAAATCGTGAACGTGTTGATGAATCAGTGCTGCATAATGGCGATGAAATTATGATTGGCAAATTCAGACTGGTATTTTTCGCACATGACGCAGTCACAGTCCGATAATGTGATTAACGCAGTACAGGGGGAGCTTTTTAATTTTTCTCTGTCTGCTGATCACGCTTCAGGATACCGTGGTAGTGTCGCTATGAAGGTTGCCGGTATTACTTACCGGCAACTCGATTATTGGGCTCGTAAAAGCATTATAGAGCCTTCAATTCATGCATCTAGTGGTTCTGGTTCTCGTCGTTTGTATTCTTTTAAGGATATTGCGATTATGGCTGTAGCTAAAAGGCTGCTTGATGCTGGCGTTAATTTAGTTAATGTTACTACGGCTATTATTTTTCTTAATCGATACTCAGAAGAGCGTTTGAGAAATATGACTATTATTTGTGATGGTCAATCTGTTCAAGAGTGCGATGAGAATCAAGATAATATGCGTAGTATGCTTGCTTCTGGTTTAGCAGTATTTGCTATTGCTGTTGGCCGCATTGTTTCTAGAGTTGAAGAGGACTTATCTTCTGAAAATTCTGTTGATGCTACGCAAGTTGAAGAAAAAAGTAGTAAGTCTACTCGCAAATCTTATTCAAAACCTACTTCTCATACATCTTCAAACTCATGGAGTCTTGTTCAGGAAACGTGGGGATAATGGCATGTTTGTAGTTGTTATTATCGCTGTTATTTGCTGGTTTGCTTCAGTATCATTGTTTTTCTATAGTTTATTTGCTTGCGTGCGTTTTTTAGTAAAATTTCGAAAAAATGCTTATTTGAAGGCAAATAGTATTAGCAATAGTAATAAGAGAAATTCTATTGGTTTAATGCCTTGGAGTATTGTTATTACGCATTGTTGTGGGCTTCCTTGCGCAATGCTTGCGTACATGCTTTTGCATATTGTTCGCGATTTTGGATTTGTTCGCGATGATTATTGGTTATTAATGAGATCAACGCTGATTGCGTCATATGTGATTATTATCGCGCTTATTTTTGTCAATATTTTTGCAATGCTATTTTGTGCGTACCGAAGCTGCAAGTCTTAGATTATTTAGTAAGAAGTATCAATAGGGATATTATTTGATAGTAGTTGAGATTTTGTTGGTTGTGTTTGATTGTTTATCTCTAATTTGACATAACGTACATTATCGGATAAATATCAAGTAAATCTAGTCAAATAATAAGCTCAACCGACAGAAACTGTGCATGTATGTAAAGAAAAAGCCGTTTTCCCGCCAAAAAACGACCGAAACTTTACGAGGGTGTAAAGAAAAAGCCGTTACGACAAAAATTCTGATTAGATTAAGCGAAATATTCGCAAATTGCAGTGCTTAATTCGCTTACGCTACCAATAATTCTGTAAGATCCGTGTGCTTCAAGCTCGCCAGGCTCAGCATAGCCCCAAGCGCATCCCAAGCAATCCAAGCCGCAATCTTTTGCTCCGTCGGCATCAGTCCAGCGGTCTCCAACCATCAAAGCTCTGTCGCCTTTTTCTGGATTGTAATCAATCTCATCAAAAACATAACGAATAACTTGAGTTTTGCTAATGCGCGACATATCTTTGCTAGCGCCATAAATTCCGTCAAGATACTTCGTTAAACCAAAATAATCGCAAATAGGCTTTACTTGATATTCTGGCTTGCAAGATGCGGTTGCTAAATAATATCCAGCTTCACGAAGTTTTGTGAGTTGCTCAAGTATTCCATCGTATACTTTGTTAAGTAGGCATCCTGGAATCTTTTTACCAGGATTATTTGGATCATCAAAAGTTGCTACTTCAGAATAATACTTGCGATACGTAGCAAGTCCCTTTGCTAGCAGCGATTCAGGCACATTATTGCGTTGAAGAGATTCTAAAATTGAAGGACCTATAAAACGATGCATTTCAGCATCGTCCGGAATAGACTGTTTCAATTCTTTCAATGCAAGCTTTGCGCAAGTAATAATACCAGCATCTGACTTTGTTAATGTGCCATCAAGATCAAGCAGAATAATGCGACGACTAGTGCATCCTGAAGTCACCGAGAATTCACTCATAGTCAGGAATCCAGCCCTCATGATGCATTTTTAGACGTTTGTCTAGTAAAGTTTTTAATTCTTCTTCACTACGACGTTCAAGCAGCATATCCCAATGCGTTCTAGAAGGCTTGTTGAAATCATCATCTGGACGATCATCGTCGCCTTCGCGATGTGCAATCGTGCCGCAGCGGCATTCCCACTCTTCAGGAATTTCTGCGCCTTGAGCAAAAGGAAGAATCGTGCGATGTCCCTTTGGGCACACATACACAACATCATTTCGTGCCGCGAAATCTACATTATCGTCAGATTCTAATGATTTCGCACCAATGCTCATACCGCGTAAACTGCGTTCTGCCATAGTATCTCCTTGTGTAGTACTTTATAAAATTACCGAATTGCACGGACTATATATATAAAAACGATTTATATATACAAAATACATGCGTTTTATTTGTATATGCTCATACTTATACATCTGAGTATGCAACAACTCCACGGTTTAATAGTTTTGCAGCTTCATAAGCGCACGAAGAAAGATTTTTATCTACGCCATCTATAGATTGTAAATATTCTCCTGCTGCGAAAAGTTGAGTAAGTAAATCAATAAGACGTTTAGCTTGACGCACGAAATCTCCTCCAGTGCTGTCGGTATTGCGCAAAATTTCAGCTAGATCAGCACCATTAGCCCAATCATACATAATATCTACAGCACCAAATTCAAGCGGTCTTAACGCTGGCAAATGAGCGTCTGCGCATAATGCGCTAGTACGCATAAATAATTCTTTCATTCGCAATACTGTATTAAATATCGCGCCATCCTTGCCGCCTGGATATCGTCTAGGTTCTCCCCCTGCAGGTCCTCTAGATTCATAAACTAATGCAGACAAGCACGATAATAATTCAAGCGGTGAAAGATTATTAAAAATTCCTTCGCAAATAGCTTCAGCAAATACAATGTCTAGTTCGTTATACAACCTTCTTAACAATTGACCGCGCTCAGTAAGGTGCAAAATTTGGTTTTGTGAAGAATCTTCAGATTGTAAATAATCCAAACTGTACAATACGTCACAAATATGGTCAAAAGTTCTAGCAACAGAACCAGTACGAGATTCGTAGCGTTCACGTACTTGATCAAGTTCCTTATGTTCTCTAATCCAATGGTAGCCCCAACGCAAATGTTGTTGAATATCTGCACAACCTGCACACGGATGCGTTCGCTCAGCTTCTCTAAGATTTGCAATAACATCATCCAGCGCTTTAAACGCTGCTGTGCGTTCTGCATCTGTGTGGAATAAAGTATGTTTCAGTTTACGGCGTTGATCGTGTTGAGCTTCTTTAAGCTTCATACGTAATTGTAAGAATTCAGCAAAATCCCCATGTTCGCAGTGGAATGCTTCTTCATAGCCTTTAAGAGCTGTTTCAAGTTCGTTCATGCGATTATGTAAACGTTCAGCAGAAGCATTAGCTTCCCATTGAGCAAAAGAACGATCTAGTGTTGTTCGAGCAGTATCTGCATCGCTTGAGTTCAGCAAATTAACTGCCATATTAAACGTAGGAACGAAGCTGGAATGTAGTGGGTATACGCGTTTACTAGAAAGCGCTGCAGCCTGTTGAGGAACAAAATCAGCATGATCTACAAGAATTGCGTAACCAATATCGTCAATTCCACGTCTTCCAGCACGACCTGTAAGTTGCGTAAATTCTCCAGGTGTAAGAGGTACATGCCCAGTACCGTCAAATTTTACTAGCTTTTCTACAACAACGCTTCGAGCTGGCATATTTAAGCCTAAAGCAAGTGTTTCTGTTGCAAAAACAACTTTAATAAGTCCGCGTTCAAATAGCGTTTCAACAATGTGACGGAATAACGCAATCATACCTGCATGATGTGCTGCAAATCCTTGTTCGAGAGCAAAACGAAAACGCTCAAAGCTTAAAGCGTGTAAATCTTCTTTAGAAAGTTGATTTGCAACCATACTGTCAACAATTTTACGGATTTCGTACATTTCTTCATCAGATGTAAGTATTAATCCTGCGTTTAAACATTGTTGAACAGCTTGATCGCAACCGGAACGAGAGAATATAAAATAAATTCCTGGCAGCATTCCTAGGTAATCTAATTCGTCAATAACAGCCCAGCGACGAGGAGTATGTCGTTTCGCGCATTTATCTAACTGTGCAACTCCCCCGTTAGCACTGTGCTTCTTACCTTTTCTGTAACGGTATTTGCTATCGCTGTAAGATTCTTTACGGCGACGAGCGCGGTACTCAAATTCATTAAGTTTCCTAGTCAATGCAGGGTTAACGCGCTTAGTTACGTTTCCATTATTGTCATGGTCGTACAAATCGAGTAACTCAGGCTCAGTTGCAGAATCCTCTTGAATAACAACATGTCTTTCTAAAGGCACAGGTCTGTGTTCGTCGACAACCAAATGAGTTTCTCCACGCACTGATTCTAGCCATGCAGAAAAATCTTCAACATTTGAAACAGTTGCAGACAACCCAATAATTTTCACCGATTTTGGAAGGTGAATAATAACTTCTTCCCACACAGCTCCGCGGAATTTATCTGCAAGATAATGAATTTCGTCAAGAACGACAAACCCTAAAGATTGCAACGTAATCGAATGCTCGTAAAGCATATTTCTTAAAACTTCAGTAGTCATTACAACAATGTCTGCTTCAGGATTTACAGAAGTATCGCCAGTTAATAACCCTACTCTGTCTGAGCCGTACTGTTCGCAGAAATCGTGATATTTTTGATTACTTAAAGCTTTAATAGGCGTTGTGTAAAAAGCTTTTACATTACGATTTTGCGCAAGAAATACAGCAAAATCCGCAACAACAGTTTTACCAGCTCCAGTAGGAGCAGCAACTAAAACATTATTGCCATTTTCTAGTGCATCAATAGCTTCAAGTTGAAAATCATCAAGTTCAAAAGACAAAGAACGCTCAAATTTAGATGCCATTGAACGCTCGTGCTTCATTGTATTTTTAAAAGCTGCGAAACGTTGTGAAGGAGATAATACTACATCATTCTCATTGCAGTCAGTTGGATTGCTTGATTTATTTTTGCAGTCTTTTTTATGTGATAAATGAGACATAAAAAGTATTAGTCGCTTTCTTATATGCTATAGCTGAATGTCTTCTTCGCGAAGAGATTTTTTATCCCAATGCTGCCATATTTTACGGTGATTTTCGCGAATTTTTTGATGACGCTCAATAACTTTTGCGTGCGTTCGCTCATATCGATTCGTTGCATCTTTAATAGGAAGTGTAAATAATGGATCTCGAGGATTTTCATTATCTTCTTTATTTGGTTCATGCAAACGTTCAAATCTAGAAGAAACGTCTTCGGAAATGCCAAAGCAGACCCTAGCTATTTTTATTGCGCTTAAAACGACAATAGCAACTCCTAGCGCTACCATGAGCAGCATAAAAACTGTTATGAGTAGCCAAATCCACCAAGGCATTGTTATTCCTCTGTATTCGCATTATCAGCGTGATTAACGCTTAATTCACGTTGAGCGCGAGCAATAATCATACTGCGCAATGTTTCAGGAGCAACAGCTGTAATATGACGTGCGTGAGCAATGCAAAAAGCAACGAACCATGAATCAGAAGAAACAGTAAGATGGACTTTTACTCCGCTGCCACAAGTTTCCATAGTGGCTCCAGAAAGATTCTTCAAAAAGTTCAATTCTGTTTCATCGGTAATAAAGCAAGTTTCAGTTCCGTTATCAAAGCACCATTTACGAAGTTCACTAACTGGCACATCTGGAATTTCAACTTGAGATACAGGCTCTACAACTTCTGCACGTTCAATACGTGCTACGCGAAGAACTTGCCAAATGCGAGGCAATCCATTCGCTTTATTAATTGTCGTATCTTTAGCAACAAATTCACGTTTATCTTCTGGTGTTTGCTGCTCTACATCAGTCCACACTGCAACATAGTAAACGCCTTCATCAACGTAAATCTTCGACGGTGCAACAATCTTGCGGCGAATACGTCCTGCCCCGTCAGTGTATTCCATATCTAGCAAAGATCCAGAGTTAATAGCACTGCGAACAATAGAACAATTTCGAGGCTCAATTTCGTAACCTGTTAAACTCAGCCATGGAGTTTGACCAGGAAGAACATGACGGCGAAGACGTTTATACAAGGATTCAGCTTGTGTGCGCTGCTCAATAGGCAAAAGCAAGGAATGTGCCAAATAATTAGCAGACGCAGTAAGCATGCTCAAATATTGCTGCGAAATTCCAGCAAGTCTTTCCAATCCTAAAGAGTTAGTAGCAGAAACAATTCCCTCGTTCTCAAGAAGAGTCCAATCTATATCAAAGAATTGGCTTCCGGCCATTTCCCCATCGTCAGAAACAGTAGTAAGAGTATTTATATCCTTGTGAAGAATTGTAACAAATCGACGAAGTTCATCATCGCTTTTTGGTCTACCAATAAAACGCTCAGCAAGCTCGTCTAATGGGAATTCCTCTCCAAGATGAGCAGACAAGAAAAGCATCAATCGAAGCCTACGATCTACTTCACTTCCAGTTTGGAATGAAGAGCCTTTTTTGGTATGCGATTTATCAGTGTCGCTATTTTGTTCTTCAATATTTTGCGCTTCTTGTATAGCATCTTCTTCATCTTTTTGCTCATTTTCGTCACATTGAGCAAAATTAACTGCTGCGTGCAAACGGCGATGGAAAGCATCAACTGCTTCTTGAGGGCTTACTACGCTAGATCCAGGATGTTCTAGCACAAACATCGCTAAGTCGTCAGCATCAGTATAAGCAACGTTTAAATGTTCACCATCGACATCCACAGTTGCGGCAAATCTGCGAGAATCAATAACTTTTACCAATGAATCAGGTAGCATTTGTGTTCCAAGACCAGGTGCGATTGAATCTAAGCCTAAGCCAGGAATAGGAGTTTGTGGAACTCTAGGAGCAGTGCGAGAAGTGCGCTGTTGCTCGTGTTGACCTGAATCAAGAGAAGAAATAGACATTGAACGAGCAAGATAATTTGCTGCAGCTAAAACTGGTAATTCAGATTGGTCGAAGCGTAAACGTACGCGAGGTTCATCGCCTAATTGCAAACGATAAGACGCAAAGTCTTGACCTTCGGACTTTGAAGAATATTCTGGCTGCCTAGATTCGATTGCAATACCCATAGCAGCAAGCTTTGCGCGATCTCGCTGGAATTGTTTTGCGAATGCTGCTTTAGCTGCTTGATCTGCAAGCTCACCGTACGAATCTGCATATGCCTTTACGCGCTGTGCAATTTGACGCGAAGTCAGCCATTGCGGGAATGCGGAAGACAATACAGCGAGTACATCTAACTCGTGTTTGCCCCATTTGTCGGAAAAACGTCGCCTTCCGTTGCTTCCTTCTACCATTAGTCCTCACGTATCATGTTTGTATCAATTTACTTATGCGCCTTGCATACAAGCGACTACGAAATGCAGCAAAACTTGTGTTGCAATACTGCGCACACCTTTTCTATTTTAATGGTGTTTTGCGGTACGTGTGGACATTTTTTAAAAAACTTCTAATAATTATGTATTTTTTATTCACACGAACATCAACAACGTTGAAAATACGCCATTTTTTCGCGACACGCCATATAACTTTTTTATAGATAATTTTATTTACTATCAATAAAAATCGCATATTTGCAAGAAATCTGCTTTAAACCCAAGAGTCTGGTTCAATTCCTTGCGGTCCCACGAATTCTCCGTTCGGCACATAACTTGGTTCTCCTGTATCTTCTAAAACAGCGTCAGCAAACATTGAAACTTGATTTCCAAATGTCCAATCCCCTCTAATAGTTACTGATTTTGCAGCAGCTAAAGCTGGAACAGAATATGGGAATCTTTCGTTGAAATCATTGATGTTTTTGTAATAACGTGGATCCAAATCAATATCAGGAAATATATAGTTACCATCTTCCATTTCATATGAATCAGTAAGATGGAATCTATCTGATCGCATAATAAATAAGTCATTGGTTGTTTTAACAGGCAAGAAACGCATGCGATCAACTTCTACGCAAATTGCGTCATCAAAAAGTGAAGCTATTGCGCCCATTGCTGTTTCTAATTGCACTACTGGTGTGCTGCTTTCGTCAGTTGGGTCAACAGTTTTGTGATTAAAAATAACAGGCAAAGGCAAAATTCCTTTGTGCTCTTTTAACTTTTTTTCTAGAGCATCTACACGAACCCAAATATTATTTGTGTTGAAGTATGGATGTTTTTTAATGCTTTGTGCGCTTCTACGATCCTCAGGATGAACCTGTGTCATTTCTCGTAGTATTAGTCTTCCTGTTTGCGCGTCCCTAACAATGTGACCGCCCTTACGATCTGCTTGCGTTCGCTTCGCAACCTCAATCATGATAGGTGCGCCAGTATTTTCAAAATGTTGAGCAAGAGTGCGCGACGGTCTAGCACCTAAATTGTCAGAATTTGAAATAAACAAATACTCAATTCCATTTTCTTTAAGAGTATGCAATAAATCAGATTCCCACAGAGTTGAAAAAATATCGCCGTGACCTGGAGGGCACCATTCAAGAGATCGATCTTCCTTGTGAGAAACCGGTTCTCCAGTTTCCTCTACTAATTTTGGTTCTTGATGTTGAATAATTTCTACAGGAATATTGTCTTGCACAAACTTGCGATTGCGTTTTAGTACTTGCAAAGTATCATGAGACGTGCGGAAAGAATTCATGAAAATAAGCGGAAGATTAACTCCTAATCGTTGACGAGCTGTAAGAACTTGTCCAATAATAATATCAATAAAGCGCATTTGGCGAGCTTTATGCCTACGAACTGGTAGTAAAGATTTTGCGCAAGACAAGCCCATAGATGTTCCCAAACCGCCATTTAATTTAATAAAAGCAGTTTTTGCGAATGCGTTAACAGCTTTGTCGTGATCAATAGTTTCGTAAATTTCGTGGAAAGTTGGAACGCTTTTAATAGGCTCAACCGTGCTCTCGCGAATAAACTCCGCAGGCTTATCCCCTGATTTATCTAAATTCCAAGCATTATATAAGTGTTTAAATTGTTCAATAGCAATTTCGCTCATGCCTTGTTCGCGCATCTTTGCAGCGGACAACTCAAACGCGTCATCCATGTAAAAGCCTCCTCGTATGCATGTGACCTTAATAGTTTAGCGATTTGTGCGTCGCTGCGCAAATATTGCTTTTAACGGTTATTTTGAAATACTATTATGATTCTACCAAAGTTAGAAATTGCAAGATAGAAAATAATAAGCGCAGCCAATAATAAATACTGACTGCGCTTATGAGAAATTTGCTACTAAACACCACTAAATATGAAATTTAGTTATTTTCTGCATTGTTGTCATCATTTTCTTCCGGTTCATCTCCAGTTTTTAGATGATGCTCGTCATAGCCTTGCAAGTAACGAGTGTGACGCCAATGGTGAATAGAAGCGTTTGTACCGCGATGATGTACGTGATACTTACGTGGAGTACCACCATAAGGAAGCTCTTTAACTTCGCTAGCAACTGCTATTTGGTTCACATTAGAAGGATCCATAATAGCAATTGGAGCAACAGGCTCTGGTTCTGTTGGAGCGGCAGTTCGATTCTTCAAGTGCGATGGCAACCATTGTGCAAACCAAGACAATGCCAAGCAAATAAGGAAATATATTACTGCTGCAACGCTTAATGTTTGCAAAATATTAAAGTACATTGATCCGAGCCGACGCGATTCCTGAAGCAAATCAGTGTACATAATAATTGAACCAAGTGCAGTATCCTTCAAAACAACTACAAGCTGAGTTACTGCTGCAGGCATCATAGCAATAATTGCTTGAGGCATTTCAATTTGTGTCAATGATTGGTATTCGCTCAATCCTAATGCAAGCGAAGCTTCTCTTTGACCGTTTGGCAAGTTGCCAACACCAGATCTAACAAGTTCTGCAACAACAGAACCGTTATACATAATCAGTGCCAAAACAACAGCCCAGTATGATGATTCTTTCATACCAGAAAGTGCGAATGCTCTCCACAAGAAAATCATAAGCATCAATACTGGTACTGCACGGCAAAATTCTACTACTATTGCGGAAATACTACGAATAATAAAATTAGGTAGTAAACGGCAAAGTCCGAAGAATAAGCCAAATACAATAGAACCAACTACTGCAAGTAACGATGCCTTTAGTGTCATCCATAATCCAGGAAGATAAAAATCAACCCAGGCTTCAGATTCGAGTGCAGGATTCCAAAGTGTCCAAGAAAGTTGGTTTTCTCCCTCTGGAGGATTGCTCAAACGAACGAGAATAGCAATAATGCAAATAACAAAAATGCAACCGGCAATAATATTAGCTATGCGAATTTTCTTAAGAGCTTTTGGACCTGGAGCATCAAATAATAATGATTGTTCACGTTGTTTAGCCATTGTTATCACCTTCTCACAGCAAGTTTATTTGACAAATAAGTAGTCAAAATGCCGATAGGAATGATGAGCATAATGTATCCGCAAGCGAAAATTAAGAAGATTGGCACAATCAAATCTGCATGTTTCTCAATCATTTCGCTCATCATTGTTGAAGTCTCTGTGGCAACTGATGCTGCAGCAGCAACTGTAGAATTCTTAAGCAAAGCAATAAATGTATTACCTAATGGTGCTACTGAACCGCAGAAAGTTTGTGGAAGAATTACTTGTGTTGCAGATTGGAAGAAATTTAATCCAAGAGCGCGGCAAGCTTCTGCTTGGCCAACAGGCACGGTATTAAGACCAGATCTCAAAGATTCGCAAACAAATGCTGCAGTATAAAGCGACAATCCAGCAATTGCCAGCCAGAAGAAATTCACTTCAAAAATTGAGGAGAATCCTATCTTAAGCTGAGCGTAAACGCCTAAAACCATAAAAACCATAATGATGGTAAGCGGCATGTTTTTAAACAATTCAACATAAACTGTAGCAATCATGCGTAATGATGAAACAGGGCAAATGCGCATAGTAACAAGAATTACGCCAATAATTGATGAAAAAAGTACACTCCATAAAGTTATTTCAATATTAACCAAGAATGCTCCTGGAATATTGTAGGAGGTAAATAGCTGCATAAAATCTTGCATATTACTTCTCTCCTTCTTGAGGAATTGGCGGATTATACTTTGCGTTTGGCTTAAAGCCAGTGCCTCGTAAATTGTCGTCTAGAGCTCTTTTCCATGATCCGTTACGAATCATGTCTTTTAAGGCTGTGTTAATTTTCTTAGCTAAGCCTGTATTTCCTTTTTTAATGCCAATTCCGTAATATTCTGCGGTAAATGGCTTGTTTACAAGCTTTAAACGACCTCGAGAAGCGGTTGCTAAACCAGCAAGAATAATGTCGTCGGTAGTTACAGCATCTACAATTCCTGAGAATAATGCAGTTGCACATTCTGCATAACCAGGCTGTTGCATAAGCTGTACCTTTGAAGAGTAACGCTCCTTAATAGCAATTGCAGATGTTGAGCCTGAAACTGAGCATAAACGCTTTCCGTCCAAATCATTTGGACCGCTTACTTTATGCTCATCTTTTCGAACTAGTAAATCCTGGCCAGCAATAAAATATGGTCCTGCAAATGTCACCATTTTTTTACGAGCATCCGTAATAGAGTATGAGGCTACAATCATATCAACATCGCCATTTTGGAGCATCGTTTCGCGTTGTTTAGATGGTGATTCTTTCCACACAATCTGATCTTCTGAATAGCCGAGCTTTTTGGCAACATACTTAGCAACATCAACGTCGAATCCAACGTAAGTTCCTGATTTTTTGAAACCCAAACCAGGCTGATCGAATTTAATACCGATGCGTATGACTTTTTTACCATCGCTACGATCGCACGCTGTAAGTGGCATAACGCAACATATGGTACAAAGCATCGCTAGTATCGCACGAAAAATGCGATTTTGTAATATTTTCATATCTTTTCCCTTCATAAGAACTGTTTTAAAGTTTCAGAATTTTACTGAAAGATAAAACAAAAAGCAGATTAATGCGTAAGAATCTTGGAAAGGAAATCTTTTGCACGATCAGTTTTTGGATGTTCAAAGAATTCTTCAGGAGTGCCTTGTTCAAGAATTTGACCATCTGCCATAAATACAATTCTGTCAGCTGCCTTGCGTGCAAATCCCATTTCGTGGGTAACACAAATCATAGTCATGCCTTCTTTTGCAAGTTCAACCATGACATCAAGAACTTCATTAACCATTTCCGGATCTAGTGCAGATGTAGGTTCATCAAAAAGCATAACTTTTGGCTGCATAGCAAGAGCTCGAGCAATTGCAACACGCTGCTGCTGACCGCCGGAAAGTTGTGAAGGCATTTTATTTGCTTGATTATCAACTCCGACTCGAGTAAGCAATTCCATAGCAAGAGATTCAGCACTTTGCTGATCCATATGCCGCACTTTCATTGGAGCAAGAATAACATTTTCCAAAATAGTCTTGTTAGCGAAAAGATTAAAGGACTGGAATACCATACCAACTTCTGCTCGCAAAGCTGCAAGTTCTTTTCCTTCTTGAGGAAGTGGCTCACCGTCAATACGTATGTCACCTGAATCAATAGTTTCGAGACGGTTAATTGTGCGACACATTGTCGATTTACCAGAACCAGATGGACCGATAATAACTAGTACTTCGCCTTTGTTAACAGTCAGATTGATGTCTTTAAGCACATGAAGTTTTCCGTAATGCTTTTCGACATGACTTAGTTCTACGAGGGGATTTGCCGCTTTTTGCACTGAAATAGTGCGATTAGTCATATCCTCGGCGTTTGGATTTGACTTTGATACTTGCTTATCCATAACAAGAAGTTTAGCTAACCTGTGTTACGGCTATTTATCACTATCGTTACGTTTTGTAACTCTTACGTTACAAAAAAGCCGTTAATTGTAATCATAAAATCAACAATCAACGGCTTATCAATAACACTTTTTACAAGTATTTCTATTTACTCGTTTTCTTCTGGATCGTAATCAACGCCAGTTTCAGCACGCTGCTCGTCAGAAATCGGAGCAGGAGCGCCGGTTAGAGGATCCCTACCGCCGCCAGCCTTAGGGAATGCAATTACGTCGCGGATTGAGCTTGCGCCTGCCAAAATTGCAGCAGTACGATCCCAACCCAAAGCAATACCAGCGTGAGGTGGAGCACCATACTTGAAAGCTTCAAGCAAGAAGCCGAACTTTTCGTCAGCTTCAGCCTTATCGATTCCAAGAACGTTAAGCACACGATCTTGAATATCGTCGCGGTGAATACGAACGGATCCGCCGCCCATTTCGTTACCGTTGCACACGATATCGTAAGAATCGCTCATAGCGTGCTCTGGATCTTTATCAAACTTATCGATCCAATCAGCAGATGGCATTGTGAATGGATGGTGCATAGAAGTCCACTTTGAGTGACCAACAGCAACGTCGTCATCATCTGGATCATCAGTGCGCTTGAACAGTGGGAAGTCAACAACCCAAGTGAAAGCAAACTCATCTGGGTGAAGCAATCCTGCGCGGCTAGCAAGCTCTACACGAACAGCACCGAGCAAAAGCTGCGAAGACTCGCGGGAGCCTGCTGCGAAGAACACTGCATCGCCATCTTCTGCTCCAACAGCTTCCTTAAGACCTGCGCGCTCTTCTTCACTAAGATTCTTAGCAACAGGACCCTTTAACTCGCCATCTTCACCAAACACAACGTAAGCCAATCCCTTAGCTCCACGCTGCTTAGCCCAATCCTGCCAAGCGTCAAACTGACGGCGAGGAGTTGCAGCACCGCCCTTAAAGAGCACAGCGCCAACGTATGAAGCTTGGAACACGCGGAATGGAGTGTTCTTAAAGTAGTCAGTCAACTCAATAAGTGGGTTTCCAAAACGCAAATCAGGCTTATCGGAACCATACTTATCCATTGCTTCCTGCCAAGTAATACGAGGCAAAGGAAGAGCAATCTCGTGACCAGCTTCCTTCCAAATAGCAGCAATAACGCGCTCTGCCATAGCCATAACATCTTCCTGGCTTGCAAAGCTCATTTCCATATCAAGCTGAGTGAACTCAGGCTGACGATCCGCACGGAAGTCTTCGTCGCGATAGCAACGAGCAAGCTGATAGTAGCGCTCGACGCCAGAAACCATGAGCAACTGCTTTAGAAGCTGAGGAGACTGTGGAAGTGCGTACCAAGAGCCTGGAACCAATCGTGCTGGAACAACGAAGTCGCGAGCACCTTCAGGAGTTGACTTAATGAAAGTTGGTGTTTCAACTTCAGTAAAGTTCATGTCTTCCAAAGCATGGCGGGCAGCCTTAGCCATATCAGAGCGAAGCTTCAAATTGCGTTGCATAGATGGGCGACGCAAATCAAGGTAGCGATACTTCAAACGAACATCTTCGCTTGGAAGCTTGTTCTCGGACTCGTTTTCCAAAGCTGTTGAAACCTGGAATGGCAAAGCGTCTGACTTTGCGAGAATAGTAACAGTTTGAGCAACAATCTCAATTTTACCGGTTGCTAAATGATCGTTTTCGTTGCCATCTGGACGCAAGCGAACTTCGCCGGTCACTTGTACAACGAATTCACTACGCAATGGTCGTGCAGTTTCTTCATCGTAAATAACAACTTGCACTAAGCCTGTGTTATCACGGACATCAACAAAGGCGACTCCACCATGATCACGGCGACGATCAACCCAACCAGCGATGGTTACTTTTTGCCCGACTAATTCTTCAGTCACTTCAACGGCATGATGTGTGCGATACGCCGTCTGGCTCATAAGTCCACTTCCTCTACAATCTAATTGATATATTCATTTGTTTCTATTGACATGATTTTGCGCACAATATTCAAGCAAATTTGCAAGAACATTATTTAGCGCAAGAAACTGTCTGCCGGGCATAAACAGTATCCGGTTGCCAAGACGTGGCATCCGCGGTTTCCTGTTCGCCAGTAATAATATTTTTTACTTCATCGTGAGATGACTCTGATTCAGTGCTATCAGCAGGGAACCACACATAAGGAATGCCGAGCTTGTCAGCATATTTTATTTGCTTACCAAGCTTTGCTGCGCTAGGAGCAACATCTGCTGCAATGCCTCGATCTCGTAAAGTTTTAGCAATAGCATTGCATGCAGGACGATCTTCTTCATTCCACACTGCAACAA
>CAMXWX010000002.1 GCA_947252975.1 uncultured Gardnerella sp. | reverse complement strand
CAGCAAGGTACGCTTAAAGTCGGAGATTCCATTGTTGCAGGCACGTCTTATGGTCGCGTTCGCGCAATGCTCGACGAAAATGGCAACCACTTGCAAGAGGCAGGTCCTTCCACTCCAGTTCAGGTGCTTGGTTTGACTTCTGTTCCAACTGCAGGCGACTTGTTCTTGGTTACTTCCGACGATCGTTCTGCTCGTCAAATTGCCGAAAAGCGCCAGGCTACAGAACGTGCGGCTCAGCTTGCAAAGCGTCGTAAGGTTGTGTCTCTTGAAAGCCTTAAGGAACAGTTTGCTAAGTCCGAAGTGGATATGCTTAACATTGTTATTAAGGGTGATTCTTCTGGCTCCGTTGAAGCTTTGGAAGACTCCTTAATGAAGATTGAGGTTTCCGACGAAGTTGGAATTCAGGTTATTCACCGCGGCGTTGGCGCGATTACTCAAAACGATGTGAACCTTGCAACAGTTGATAAGGCCGTTATTATTGGCTTCAACGTGCGTCCAAATCGCCAGGTTGCAGACTTGGCAGATCGCGAAGGCGTGGAAGTTAAGTACTACTCTGTTATTTACAAGGCAATCGAAGATATTGAAGCTGCTTTGAAGGGTATGCTTAAGCCAGAGTTTGAAGAGGTTGTTACATCTCATTCCGAGATTCGCGAAATCTTCCGCTCGTCCAAGTTTGGCAATATTGCTGGCGTTATGGTTCAAGATGGTGAGGTTAAGCGCGGAACCAAGTGCCGTATTTTGCGTAACGGTGTTGCAACTGTTAACGATCTTGAAATCTCCACTTTGCGTAGGTTTAAGGATGATGTGCAATCCGTTAGTGAAGGCTACGAGGCAGGCATTAACCTTGGAAGCTTTAACGACATTGAGCTTGGCGACGTAATCGAAACCTTTGAAATGAAGCAGATCGAGCGCAAATAATATGGCTGGAACAAACCCTAGAGCCGCGCGAATTGCGGCTTTGATTCACAGAGTGATTGCGTCCAATATGGAATCGCATTTGCACGATAAGCGACTTGCTAACGTAACGATTACAGAAGTGAGAGTTACTAACGATTTGCAAATAGCTAAAGTGTATTGGACGCAGCTTGGTACTGCTGGAAAAGAGCATGGCGAGCGTATGCGCGCAAACCAGGCTTTGCAGCAGGCTAAGGGTCGTTTGCGCACTTTAGTTGGAGCTAAAGCAGGCTTGCGATTAACGCCTCAAATCCAATTTGTTTACGATGAAGTTCCTAGCGAAGCTCACGAGATTGAAGACATTTTGGTTGCGGCTCGCAAGCGTGACGAGGAGCTAGCTAAAGCGCGAGAAACAGCGCAATATGCTGGGGAAGCGGATCCGTATAAAAAGCCTCGTGAAGATGAGGATTTTGACGACGATGAATTTGGCGAAGACGACGACTTTGAAGAGGACGACTTTGCTGATTCTAGCGACTCTGCGGATTCTGGCGACTTTGATAGCGATGTAAATAGCGATCGATTTTAGCGAGGGCAATGAGTAGTCCTGAATTACCATCTTCTGGCATTTTGCTAGTAGATAAGCCAAAAGGCGTTACCAGTCACGATGTTGTATCTTTTGCACGCGGACTGTTGCACACTAAACGAGTGGGTCATGCTGGCACTCTTGACCCAATGGCAACGGGCTTGCTGATTCTTGGCTTTGGTAACGCCACGCGCTTGCTCAACTATTTGCTTGGTCACAATAAAACGTACGAAGCTGTGATTCGTCTTGGCGAGTCAACCAATACAGACGACGCGGATGGAAATATTATTGCAAGCGCTAAGAGCGAAAATACTATTCTAAGCTCTTCAAATAATGCAAATATTGATGAAATTCTTAAAGAATTGCGCGTTGTAATCGAAAAGAATTTTACTGGCTCGATTATGCAAACGCCAACATCTTTTTCTGCTATAAAAGTAAACGGCGTTCGCGCTTACGACTTAGCGCGTGAAGGTAAAGATGTTCATTTAGAGCCTAGAGAAGTTTTTATTTACGATTTTTCTTTGCTAGATGCGAATTTTAGTGTGGGCGTAAGCGGCGCAAAGGTTATTGATGTACGCGCAAGCGTTTCTTGCTCTAGTGGCACATATATTCGCGCTCTAGCTCGCGATTTGGGGCGTATTCTTGGAGTTGGAGGACACTTAGTGAGCCTTAGAAGAACGCGTATTGGCGATTTTTCTATAGAAGATAGTCGCGTACTTAAGCTTAAAAGTGTTATTCGCACATTTACAAACAAAAATGGAGTGACTCAAACTCGCGCGAAGGCTGTTTTAGACGATTCATACTATTCACAAGGTTCATGCGAATCGCAAGCTGCTGGCGATTCGTCGGTTGCTGGCGATTCGCCATCTGCTTTGCCAGCCTCGTCGCCTCTAGAAAACACTCTTAATCAACGCTTGCTAAGCATGTTTGAATCTGCAAAATTAACAATGCAAACAGTAGAAGTAAGTGAAAATCAAGCTAAAGACTTGCGATTTGGCAGAAAAATCACGATTTCTGCTATTAGTGCAAAAGACGCTACAAAAAACGCTACAAAAAACGCGATTGCATACGTAAAAGCCACAAAAGATGAGCAAAACGACGTTGTTGCAGTTCTGGAAACCGCTGAAAAATCGCAAGCAACCGCAAGCTCAAGCAGCACGCTGTTTAAATCTCAAGAAAAAATAGAAAAAATCGAAAAAAATACAAATCAAATAGAAGCTAAACCAATTGTAGTATTTGTACAAAGCTAGTTTGCTGGTAAAATAGATATTAGTGTGAAAATGGGGTTGCGGCAAAGTGGCGTCTAAAATAAAGCGATACCAATATTTGCAGCTCTTGCGAACAGTAAGGATATAATGAAGGTCATCGACATTCGACCAGATGCCAACGGTATGATTAGTTGGCCAACGTTGAGCGCTCAACGTAAGTCAGTTGTTACAATAGGCGTATTTGACGGAATGCATCTTGGGCATCGTAAAGTTATTGAGCGAACAGTGGAGATTGCGCGTAAAAACAATGCGTTCTCGGTTGTTATAATGTTTGATCCTCGTCCAAGCGTTGTGCACGAAAATCCAGATTTATTCGACGATTTTGGCGATGACGCGCAAATTCCAGTAGATTCGCAAGCTCTAACAAGCGTTCGCCAGCGGCTTAGGGTTTTACAGCAGTTAGACGTTGATCACGTTATTATAGTTCGATATAGCCTTGCTTTTGCGGCAAAATCGTACAGATTCTTCCTTGGGCAGCTGGTTGGTAAGCTAGGTATGCGCGCGCTTGTTTTGGGGTCGGATGCAGCTTTGGGCGCTAAAAGAGCTGGAAACGTTCATGCTATTAAAGAGCTTGCGCAAGCTACAGGCGTTTTTAATCTTGTTGTTGTAGATGATTTTGGGCCGGGAGACGTTCGCGTTCCAGACCCGATTGTTCCAGAGGTTCCTTTAGAAGGCGGAGAGCCAAAAGATCCTGCAAGTAGCATGAATAAGGCGGAATATCGTGCTTGGAGCAAGGGCATGCCGAATAAAAAGGTTCGTGCTTGGAGCTCTACAAATGTGCGATGGATGCTTGCAAATGGCAGGGTTCGAGATGCTGGAGATATTCTTGGACAGCCGCATAGAGTAGAAGGCATTGTTGTTCACGGAGCTGGTCGCGGCCATCAAATTGGATTCCCAACTGTGAATCTTGGTGAGCGAATTGACGGATATATTCCTGTTGATGGTGTGTATGCTGGTTGGATTATTGATTTAGATGCAGACGAGCAAAATGGCGCTTCTTCTGGCAGAAACATTCCTAGCGTAGGTGTTTTGCGTAAAGATGAGCTTCATCTTGGATCGCATTCGCCTTGGCGTTGGGCTGCTGCAATTTCAGTTGGCACTAATCCTACTTTTGAAGATGACGCAGCAAATCGCGCGGATGCTTACGACGATACTCTAGAAGAGCAATCGTCTAATGCATATAATCCGTCTGATTCTTCTAATGCATCTAATACGTCTAATCGAACTGTTGAAGCATATGCATTAACAGATAAGATTCAAGACTTGTACGGGCATAGGGTTTGCATTGAGTTTGCGCGCTTCTTGCGCCCTCAGCAAGCATTTGACTCGCAAGAGCAGCTTAAAGACGCTATTAGCAAAGACGTTGAGCAAACGCGCGCGCTAGTGTCGGAATGATTTAAAGAAGTTTTGCGTTTCTGGGTCGCTGCAAGCGTCCATAACTTCGTACGGCGTGCCGTTTTCTGCAACAACGCCGTTTCTAAGCAAAACTACTCTGTCGGCAGCTTCGTGAGCAAAATGCATCTCGTGAGTGGCCATTAAAATGGTTGTTCCTTGCTGCTTTAGCTCTGCAACCATGTCTAGAACTTCGCCAACAAGCATTGGGTCTAGCGCGGAAGTAATCTCGTCTAGAAGCAGAAGTTGTGGGCTTGTCATAAGCGCGCGAGCAATCGCCACTCGCTGCTGCTGTCCGCCCGAAAGCTGATCTGGGTAGGATTTTGCTTTATTTTCTAGCTTAATCCTAGATAGAAGCTCCATTGCGCGGCTTTCTGCGCGATCTTTGCTCCAATGATGAACTTTTCGCGCAGCAAGAGTTACGTTATCTAAAACACTCATATGCGTAAAAAGATTGAATTGCTGGAACACAACTCCGATTTGAGATCTAATTTGATCTTGATTTATGCGTGGGTCTGTAATATCTGTGTTTCCAAGCCAAACTTGACCGTCGTCTACTCGCTCAAGCAAATTAATGCACTTCATAAGAGTAGATTTGCCACTTCCAGAAGGCCCTAAAAGAGCCACCACTTCGTGAGGCGCAATATCAAAAGAAATACCTTTAAGAACAGGCGTTGAGTTATACGATTTTCGAATATTGCTTAAGCGCAAAACTGGGGTTGAATCCGTGTTATCGCTTGCATTTGTTTGATTGCTTGTGTTTGTGTAATCACTCATTTGTTGATTTACCTTTTGATTTGTTACGTTACTCATCACACAGTTCCTCCGTTTAGCTCGCGCTTGCGAAGTCTTGCTGTATACCAATCGTTTAGAACAATAAACGGAATGCTTAGCGCTATAAACACAACGCTTGCTACAACGTATGGAGTGAAGTTATAAGAAGTTGCAACAGATATTTGAGCGGCTCGAACAGCGTCTACAGCGCCCAAAACCGATATAAGTCCTGCATCTTTTTGCATAGATATAAAGTCGTTCATTAATGCAGGAGCCACTTTTCTTAAGCCAAGAGGAATTACCACTAATCGCACAGTTTGACCAGATGTTAAGCCAAGAGACCTTGCAGATGCTCGCATAGAAGGGTGTACGTCTTCAAATCCTGCGCGCAATACCTCTCCAACGTATGCTGAGTAGCTCATAACAATGGCGATTGTGCCGAGTATTGCTGGTGGAATGCGCCCAAAAAGCTGTAATCCTGGTATGCCAAAGCCGATTAAGTAAAGCACAACAAGCATTGGTATGCCGCGCATAATAGTTGTGTAGAATTGCGCTATAGCGCGCAATGGGAAAAGCATTGGGCTTACGCTTGTGCGAATAACTGCGATTAAAGTTCCAAGTATTGCAACTCCTATTACAGCAAACACAAGCACTTGCAAATTAAGCATTAAGCCTTGCAAAACAGATGGCAAAGATAGCATAAAGTATTTGCCAGAAAAGAACGTTTCGCGCACTCTTGGCCAACCAGGGCTCATTGCAAGCGCCGCAATGCACACGCCAAGCAATACTAAAGTGCTTATTATGCTTGTTAAAACAGATTTAAGATTCTGTTTTTTGCGTATTGCTCTGCGCTCAAGCTCGATATTGCTTAAAGCGCACGTTCCTTCATCTAATGCCGTATTAGCGCTAGATAGTGACGACGCATTAGTGAGTAACTTATTTGATTCGTTGCTTGCAGAATCTGTTGTACTGCCGTTAAGTACTGTCATTGGCGGTAGCCTGAGCCTTTCGACATAATGAATGATACGCACTATTGTAAGCACTTTTATGTGACGATTGGGTTACAAATTGCTTACAATAATGCGTATTGGTAATGACGTTGGTACGATTTTTATTTATTTTGATCTATTTTTAATCTATTTTGTTTGATTTAATTTAGATCAATTTACTTAAGAACTGGCACATCAGTTGTGTACTCTGCAAGCCACTTTTCTTGAAGCTTCTTCAAAGTGCCATCTTTTTCTAGAGCATTCACAGCCTTAGTAACGTCTGCAGTAAGCTTAGATCCTTTTGGAAGAACAAGGCCAGTTCCTTCCTTATCTTCCGATCCTGCAATCTGTCCAAGAACAACACCATCCTTAACTTGCTTACTGCGAACAATGTTCACAGAAGATGGAGTATCTATAACAAGTGCGTCGATTTGCTTAGAGTCAAGAGCCTGAACCAAAGCGTCGTTATCGTTAAAGGTTTGAATATCGCTCTTAATCTTGTCTTTAGCAAAGCTGTAGCTTGTTGTTCCAACCATTGCGCCAATCTGCGCGGTTTTAAGATCTGCTAAAGTCTTTGCGTTAGCAAACTTGCTGTCTTTTTTAACAACAACGCCTTGAGTTGCGTTGTAGTAGCTTGGCGAAAAGTCTACTGCCTTCTTGCGTTCCTCGGTAATAGAGAACTGCTGAAGGTTAAAATCAAAGTCCTTTGGGCCTGGAGTTACTGCGGAGTCGAAGGTTGTGCGAACCCACTTAACCTTGTCTTTGCCGTAGCCAAGTTTCTTTGCAACAGCGTATGCTACTGCGGATTCGTATCCCTTGCCGTTTTCTGGCTTGTTATCGTACATCCAAGGTGTGTAAGTTGGCTGAGCTGTGCCGATTGTCAAAACGCCTGGAGTGATCGTCTTTTGATTTGGATCTTGTGCGTTTTGGCTTCCGCATGCCGCTGTGCTAACCATTGATGCAACGGCTAATGCTGCTGCAGCGATTTTAGTAGCTGCGATTGCTACGCGGTTAGTGTGCAAGTTGTTATGTACGAAAATAGCCATTTTTTCTCCTTGTTTTTGCTAAAACCTTAAATTTTTTCGCTTATTCGTTTTTTAAGCGATTTAAGTAGGTTTTGCGGCCGTACATTTGATAGTTTATAAGACGATAGATGCATTTAAGGCTTAATTGTTACAGAATTGTTATCGTGATTGTTTATAACGTGCTATATTTTGTTGATTTAATGGCGTAAATTTGCTCTACTTATGTTCAATTTTGTAAATGTTAAGTAACGGTTACAATCGGTGTGTTGCGGCGTGTTGTGTTGTTGCAGCGTGTCTTTACGATTTTAGAATCATAAGTATTTGACTGTATTTGGTTGTATTTGATTATGTTTGACTATATTTGATTTTGTTAGATTTTATTAGATTAGACTTATCGAACTTATTTTAGGGGAGACTATGCAAAAGGAATTTTCAATCGGTAATTCTGGCGATTTTAGTAATCTTTCAAAACTTGCGATTATAGTGGCACTTCAAAAAGAGGCTCAGCCTATTTTGCAAGCGTTTAGTGGCGAATATAAGTCTTGGCAAGATTACGGTGTTACTTTTATTCAAGGTAAAATCGCGTCTAATAACAAATGCAATAAAGCAGTTCTTACAATATGCATTGCTGGAATGGGAAAGTGTGCTGCAGCTGCAGCAGCTCAGGCTCTTATAATCGAAGCTAAGCCACAAGTGTTGATTTTTAGCGGAATCGCAGGCGCATTAAATCCGCGTCTTAATGTTGGAGACATTGTTATAGGCAAGAATCTTCACTATCTAGAAACAAATACACAAATTATTGCAGATTGTGCTCCATACAAAGAAGTTTTTGAATCGGACTCAAAGTTATGCGATTTAGCGGCAAATCAAGCGAAGTTATTAGGCTTTAGGCTTGAAAAGTCTTTGCAAGAATCATCTTCGGCTGCTTGCGATTTTTCCGCGGAATCTAAGCAAAGCGCGTCTAATAAGAGCGAAAATGGCGTTGCATACGTTTGCGGAAACATAGCAACAAGCGACCAATTTAACACAGATCCAAAGGTTCTAGATGCAGTTCGCGAAGAAGTTTTTGGCGATTGCGAAGAGATGGAAGGCGCTGCAGTAGCGCATATTGCAGCTAAAAATAGCGTGCCGTTCCTTGCGATTCGCGCAATGAGTAATCGTTGCGGAGAATCTTACGAATCGCTTGATGCGCATAAAGACGATTTAGTTCTTGCTGCAAATCGCGCTGGAAGCTTGACTTTGAGCGTTTTGAACGCGCTTGTTAAATAGCTTACGCCTTCAAAGTAGCATACTAGTTTTTAGACGCTAAATTAAATCCGCTAAAAGTAAAGCCAGGGCTTACAACGCAAGACACCAATACATCTGCGTTGCTAGGTACAGTTCGCTGCCATGTTCCAGCAGGAATCACAAGATGACCGCGCGTAAGTAAATCGTTACCATCTTTAGTGTTTCCCAGAGTAAAACGTTGCAAATCAGCCTCTGCGCAAGGATTTTGGCTGCATCCGCCAAGTTCAATCGTAAGATTTGCTGGGCCATGCCAAAACCAAATCTCGTCTGCATCAACTTTATGCCACGCGCTTGAATCGCCAGCTGGTAAAAGAAAATAAATAAGCGATGCTAGTGGTCTTGGAGCGCTGGCTGCGGAGTTTTCGTCAACTTGTGTATTAGTCGCGTTTGCGCTCGCGTCTGCGCTCGCGTCTGTGCTGTTATTTGCGCTATATAACTGTGCTGCTTGCCAATCGCGAGCGTACCATCCGCCTTCTGGGTGTGCTTCTAAGTGCAATTCTTTAACAAGATTTTTTGCGTAATCGCTCATATCTTCTAATTTAATGCTCATAATATCTCCTGATATTTTCTGATTTATTTTGCGAGACTTATTAGTCAAGACTTATTGCGCAAAAGCGCCATTATTGTACACAAGATTTCCAGATATTACAGTTGCTTTTGCGCTTCCTGCGCCGTGACGAACAAAATTGTGCAAAGTCTCTTCAACTCCTTGCGGCGAGCTTGTGTCTGTTGGAATGTTAAAGAACGCCAGGTCTGCTGTTGCACCAGCATTAATTTGGCCAATTCTGTGCGGCCCTACGTGCAAGCCCATAACGCTTGCGCCGCCTAAAGTAAGCATGCGGATAATTCGATGTGTTAAATCATCTTTTCTATATCCTTGTGCTGTTGCTAGGTCGTAGATTTTTGCAGCATCGTCTAAAACGTCTAAAGATGGGGAAGAAGATAGGGAATCTGTACCAATTGCAAGTAAGTTTCCTTCTTCCATGTAATCGCGAATCGGCGCGTCTCGCTCTGTAACAGTAATGCGATTGGACCTTGGGCAAAGTGCCACTCCAACTCCGCGCTGGCGTAAAATCCTGCGGTCTTCGCCGTCCGCCCAAACGCCGTGCGCAATATGCACGTCTGGCCCTAAAGATCCAAGCTGATCCAAAAACTGAATTGCAGATGCAGTCATTCCGTGCGATTTAAGTTCGCTATAGCTTTCCCAAACATTGCTATTCCAATCTGGTGCAGAATACGTAGTTAGCGTATCTGCGTGATTTCCAGCTTCCATTGGTGTTTCCGCTAAGTGTATGTGCAAGCGCATGTTTAGCTGGCGCGCAATGTCTGGCAAATCCACAAACGGCTCTGTTTCTAGACTATAAGGCGCATGTGGGCTAATACCTATGCTCGGTATGCTGCCGTTGTGCATCATTTGCCCAAGCATTTCTAGCAGCTTAGCGTAGCCTTCTTCCTTCCAATCAACGTTTTTCCAGCCCATTACCTCCCAATAGGCAATTCCGTGCATTCCCTGGCTTGCAAGCGCTCCAACCGCTTCAATATCGGTTACAATATCGGCAGCTGCGCTAGTGCCAGCTTCCACCATCATTCTTGCGCCTTGGTATGCAGAAGTCTTCCAAGTTGTTAGCGATGGATTTTTTTGTTTATCTTCTTGCAACTTGTCGTAAACAACGTTAAATCCTTGCTCCCAATCGTGGAAATTTCTATATTCTCCGCGTCCTACGCTTGCCATATTTGTGTATTGCAAATGCGTATGTGCGTTTATAAGACCTGGTGTCATAAGGCCGTGCCAATGTTTCTCATTTCTAAACATTTGCATATAAGAATCGCTTGGCATCTCGTCTTTTAGAATATTAAGAACCCATTGACGTGTTCCAACGTGAACAACGTGTCCGTTAGATACAGCAACGGCACCTTCGGGGATTATTGGCCCCGTTACTGGAATAACCATTGATGCACTGTATAGTGTGACTTCGCTAAGTGGTGTTGGGTGTGCAAGTTTGCGTATTGGGTCTGTAAGCATTGTGTTCCTTAAGGAATTACGTTGTACTACTTTTTGCTTTATTTATTCTATTATTGCTTAGATTTATTATGATTTGGTTAATTGATTTATGCTAACTATTTGCTTCTTCCGCAAATCGCGTTAAATCCCACTTGTAGCCGTTGTTTTTATTGGATTCGCTTGCGCTATATCCGCGTTTTGCTAGTGCGATTCTTGCTATTTGATTATCGGAGCTTTCTGGCAATTGGTAGATTCCAGAATCAAGGCGATTATCGTTATTTTTATTGCCATTTTTATTGCCGTCTTTATTGCCATTGTGCTCTAGCAAATACGCAACCGCGCTTACTTGAACAGCAAAACTAAAGTCCATAATCTCAATAGGATTTCCGCCGCCTGTAGTGTAATTTGTGCCGTCTCCTTCGCTTATTAGCGTAATTTGAGGACCGCGCGGAACTTGGATTTTTCTTTGTGCTGTTCCAACAACTGGCTTAAAATCAGGGATTTCGTCTAGTGCAATCTCGTTTGCAATTCCACCAATAACAGCCAAAATTGCGTTTTCTTGCATGTTTTGCATATTTTGCAATGTAATAGTGTGACGAACTCCAGTCGCAGAAACAATTATATTGCTTTCTTTAACAGCGCATTCAAGATTTTTAGCTTCAAATCCGTCGAAAACTGCGCGTAAGGATTGAACAGGATTTGTATCGCAAATCGTAACTTTTGCACCCAATGCGCGTATTCTTAATGCAAATCCGCGGCCAACTGGTCCATATCCAACAACAGTTACTTTAGCGTTTTCAAAGCATTCGCTTCCAAGAATTTGTTGCATTGTTGTAACGCATGTTTCGCCAGTTCCATGACGATTGTCAAAATCGGTTTTTAGAGCGCTATTATTTACTGCGATTACGGGGTAGTGCAAGTGCCCAGCTTTTTGCATTGCTTCAAAAGCGCGCACTCCACTTGTTGTTTCTTCGGCAACGCCTATTAGATTTGCTGCGATTTGTGGGCGTTCTAGGCTTGCTAGTCGCGCAAAACTTGCACCATCGTCGATTATTATGTCTGGCTGTATTTCGTCTAGAAGTTTTAGAGCGCCTTCGTGCGTTTGCTCAGGAGACCAATCGCGGTTTGCTTGCACTAAAATGCCCTCTTTTTTAAGTTGATCTGCCACTCTCTGGTCGGTTTCGTCTGGGCCGCAAAATACGCCAACAATCGCTCCGTGAGCGTGTAGCTCCCTTAGCAGCACGGCTGTTTTTGGCTCTAAAACAAGGCAAACAGCTATTCTAACGCCTTCTAAATTAAGACCGTTTTCTTGTAAATTGTTAAGTAGCGTGCGCATTACTGGCATGTGGCTTTGCGCGTAGTCAATGGCATCTTTTCCGCTTAAATTAGGTGCGTCTACGGTGGTCTCTAGGTTTTTTGCGCATATTTTTACGCAAAAATCAGCATCTTCCTTAGAATTTACGGGAATTATTCCCCAGGATTGCGCGTTTTGCAGGAATTTTTGCACATTGCTATTGTTGCCGTTGTTGCCGCTGTTGATGTTATTGCTGTTGTTGTTTTCTTTATTTTCATCTTCGATAAACACTCGTGAACCTGCAAGCGAGCGATTAGTTTTTTGCGAAGTAAACGAAGCCCATTTACTAAAGTCAACCATATTAATCTCCATTAATCTCCTACAATCCCAGCGCTTTCAACGCTTCTTTAAGATTATTTACTTCAACTACATCAATTCCTGCAACGTGAATCTTTTTTTGCAAATGGCAAACAATCGCACGTTTATAGCCAATTCTTGCAGCTTCTTTAAGTCTAGTTTCCATTCTAGAAGCCGATCGAACTTGGCCAGTCAAGCTAATCTCGCCAATTGCGCATGTAAAAGGCAAAACTGGCTTATTTTTTGCAGCGCTTGCAAGAGATGCAACTATTGCTAAATCGCAAGAAGGCTCTTTTGCCTTAGCGCCAGCAATCGTAGAGACGTAAATGTCTTTAGCAAGAAGATTCAATCCGCCATGCCTATACAAAACAGCTGTAAGCATAGCGATTCTGTTTGCATCTACTCCCGAAACCGCACGTCTAGGAGCAGGTAGAACAGAGTCTGTAACAAGCGCTTGAACCTCAATAGCAAGGCTTCGATTGCCCTCTAAAGTAAGCGTTACGCATGTGCCTTCGTTTTTGCAATCCTCGTTAGAAGACAAAAACAGTCCAGAAGGGTCGGGGACTTCTTCAATACCACATCCGCTCATATCGAAGCATCCAACTTCGTCTGTAGGTCCAAAACGATTTTTAACAGCGCGAAGCATGCGCAATGCAGTTTGACTATCTCCTTCAAATTGGCAAACTGTGTCTACAAGATGCTCAAGCGTGCGCGGGCCTGCAATCGAGCCGTCTTTTGTAACGTGACCAACTAAAAGCACTGGAATATTACAAGTTTTAGCAACGTCAATAAGCGCGCTAGCTACTTCTCTAACTTGAGTGGAGCCTCCTGTAATGCCATCAACATCGCTAGAAACAATAGTTTGTGCTGAATCAACAATTGCAAGTGTTGGCTTATACTTTTCGATTAATGCTAAAGCTGTGTTTAAGTCTGTTGTAGAAGCAAGAAGAAGATTTTGACTTATAGCGTTTATGCGTGACGCGCGCAATTTTACTTGCGACTTTGATTCTTCGCCAGAAATATATAAGACTAAATTTGTTGCAGACTCGTTGCTTTGAGTGGATTCGCCGCCATTTTTAGCTACTTTTCCAGCGGTTTCTAAAAGCAGAGTAGACTTTCCGATTCCTGGCTCGCCTGCTATAAGCGTTACGGACCCTGGAACAAGCCCTCCTCCTAAAACGCGGTCAAATTCGCTAAATCCCGTGTGTATTCTAATTCCATTATCTGCTTGAATGCTGCTAATCGGCTGTGCGTCTACGCTGGAATCGATGTTTAACGCAGCAATCGCGTTAGCTTTTGCGCTTCTTGAATTTCTAGACGATCTTAAAGCTTTAGAAACGCCACTTTGCAACTTTGGCTCGCTAAACTCGCTTAGTGTACCCCATTCGCCGCATTCTGGGCAGCGGCCGTACCATTTTGACCCACTCCAACCACATTCGGAGCACAAGTAATAAGTAGAAGATTTTGCAGCCATGATTTGACGCTAGCTGCATTTATAGACATTTTGCCGTCATACTTTTGTGAGATAATCCAAGTATGTTTAACAGTGTTATGTGGGGTAAAAAATGAATTCTTATACAAATAATTCTTCTACTTCTTCGCAAGGATTTTCTGCGTCTCATAACAATTTACGAAAAGTGCTTATTGTTGCATTAATAGTTGTTGTTTTGGCAATTGTTTCCGCGTTTGTTTGGCCAGGTTGGGCGTTAAATCACCAGCAAAATGCGCAATCTGCTAAAACGCATGTGCCTTCTGCAAAAACGCCATCTATTAAGGCTAAAGATTTGCCTAGCACTTCTACTGCTCTGTTAAAAGCTATGCCAGATACTGTTCTTGATTTTGCTCGTGTTGATGCTTCTGCTAGTGCAAAATGGTCTTCGGCTTCTCCTTTAGAAGAATACACAGTTAAGTATTCAACAGGAGAATCTGGAAGCGATGTTTCGCTTGTTGTTGCTCAATGGAGCAGTCGCGACCTAGCGAATAAGCAATATGAGCTTTTGCTAGATGGATTAAGTGGGGTAGATGTTGCTTCTGGAAAAATTCAAGTTTCTGGGAAAACCACTGGCAGCTATGTGTTAAAGACTGAGTCGGGCAATAAAGCTAAAGCTAGTGCCATTTGGCAAAACGACACAGCTGTGTTTGAGTTAACTGGATCAAAGCAATCTGTTGAAAGATTCTATAAGCAATTCCCAATGTAAACTTTGCAAAATATAAGCTGTTTTGTATGTGTTTTGTATGTGTTTAACGTATGGTTTTGCGCATGTTTTGCATGTGTTTTTGTAAAACTTTGCTTTAGGATTTTCCAAAGTCGTCAAAACGGTGTAACATTAGGCAAGTTGCACACTTTACATATGAATGGAGGCTTCAGATGGGTTCTGTCATCAAGAAGCGCCGCAAGCGGATGAGCAAGAAGAAGCACCGCAAACTGCTGCGTAAGACTCGTCATCAGCGTAAGTAATGCTGTTTGGCGCGCCTGCCCGTTTGGGCACGTAACACTTTTGAAAGCGTTGGATTTTCCAGCGCTTTTTTATTTCGATTGACTTATTGCGATTGAAGATTGTAAAAAATTTCCCGAAAACGTATGCAAATTAACTAATTTTACATACATTCTCGGGAAATGATTGGTTAAATATTAGATTATGACTGGATTATGCAGCTTACTTATTTGGATTTGTAAGCGTGCGAGGACCGTTTGGATCTCCAACAATCACAGTATCAACCATGTTCAAGAACAGGCCGTGTTCAACAACGCCAACAGTTTCAATCAAGTCTTTAGCAAGCTCTTGTGGGTGGTCAATGCGCTCCAAATGCAAGTCAACAACAAAGTTGTTCTCGTCTGTGCGCACTTCTTTGCCGTTTGCATCCAAGCGCAAAACTGGCTTGTATCCGCGCTTCTCGAACTTGCGAATCACTTGAGCAGAACCAAATGGAATCACTTCAACAGGCAGTGGGAACTTGCCGATTGTGTCTACAACCTTGCTTGCGTCTACAATCCACACAATGCGATCGGAGTTGATTGCAACAATCTTTTCCCAAAGAAGAGCCGCGCCGCCGCCCTTAATGCCGTTAAAGTTCTTATCAACTTCGTCTGATCCGTCAATCGTAACGTCAATATGGTCAACATCGTTAATGTCAAGAATCTTAATGCCGTAGCCTTCTGCCTGCTCTTGCGTGCGGCGAGAAGTTGTAACTCCAGTAAAGCTTAAGCCTTCTTCCTTAACTCTGCGACCAAGCTCGTCTACCAAGAATCGCACTGTAGAGCCAGTTCCAAGTCCAACCATCATGCCATTTTGTACGATTTTTGCGGCCTCAATGCCAGCTGCTTTCTTTAGCGCGTCTTGTTGTGCTTTATCCATGTGTGCCTACTTTCTTGCTTTTGCAGGTTGTTACCGCGCTGTTTTGCGCGATTATGTGCGATTTTTAGTGATTGCTAATCGCATCTGTTTCATACATATTACATATTAGTCTGCTTTAAGAATTTTGTTCTGTTATTTCTTAGCATTTGTTTGCATATAAAATTCAGTTGGTTCTAAGTTAAAAGTGCCATCTGGCATAACGTATCCGCTTAACTGTATTGTGCCTGTTATAAATCGTGGATTTCCGTTAAAACTTGGGCTTGTGTTTGGAGCAGGCGTAAATTGCAATGTTCCGCATACGCGCAATCCTGGAACTGCTTTATATTTTTGCTCTGATTTATTTTGGGATTCGCTATTTTTGGATTCGTTATTTTCATGCGAATCTTCATCGGCTTTCGATTCATCATTTGCTGGCGATTCATCATTTGTATTAATGATTTGCGTAGATGAGTCGCAAGCAGCGTTGTTATTTGCGTATTTAGTGGTATCGCTAAATGTTTCACGCTCTGTTTCACGCGTATTATTGCCATTAAAATCAGGATTAATATCTTCTCCAACGCATCTGCCAATGTGGTATTCGCTACTAGAAATTTTTCCATCCAATAGCATTTTTGCGTCTTGCGGAACGTCAACGCCATCTGAATATGAGGAAGAAATCAACGATTTCCACCCTTCTAGTGGCAAATATCCATCCTTCAATTTGCTGCGGCAATCTTCGGCATAAGTTCTAGCAAGCTCGTCAACTTTCTCGTTTCCAGCGTTTCCAGCATGACCCTTAACCCAAACGAACTTAACGGAGCCTTTGCGCTTGCAAATCTCCGAATCGATTGCGCGAATAAGTTCTGCATTTTTTACAGGCTCTTTTTTGGAGTTTTTCCAACCGTTCTTTTTCCAACCATGAATCCAAGTTGTTGCACAATTAATCGCATATTGCGAGTCGCTTTCGATTGTTAAAGGCTCGCTTCCAGGATGTGCTCGCAAAGCTTCTAGAACTGCGCATAATTCGCCTATTTGATTCGTGCCGTTAGTAGCTCCGCCTGCATCCGCGTTACCAGTGTGATTGTGCTCGTGAGCGTTGCCCGCTTCGTCTATGTGGTCTGCCCAAGCCCAGCCCATTGATCCGTTTGGATTTCCTAGAGCAGATCCGTCTGTAGAAACAACAATCATTGCAAAACCTTTCAAAAATGCGCTGGCAGCATCAGCAACCAGCGCATATAGAAGCTGTTAACTTTAACTAATCGCAATTAAAGCGTTACGCTAAAGCCTTGTCAACTACAGCAGTAGCTTCCTCAAGCACCTTATCTAGCGCTTCTGGAGAAACGAAGGACTCAGCGTAAACCTTGTAAATGTTCTCGGTACCAGATGGGCGAGCAGCGAACCAATTGTTCTTAGTTGTAACCTTCAAGCCGCCAATCTTAGCGCCGTTTCCAGGAGCCTCAGTGAGCTTTGCAGTAATATCTTCGCCAGCAAGCTTAGTCGCTTCAACGTCGTTTCCGCTTAGAGCTGCAAACTTTTGCTTTTGCTCAAGAGTGGTTGGAGTATCTACGCGCTTGTACCAGCTTTCGCCAAAGCGAGCAACCTGGTCTTGATGAAGCTGAGCAGGATTCTTGCCAGTCTTTGCAGTGATTTCTGCAGCGAGCAAATCAGGAATCAAGCCATCCTTATCGGTTGTCCACACGCGGCCATCCTTGCGCAAGAAGCTCATGCCAGAGCTTTCCTCGCCGCCGAAAGCAACTTCGCCACTAAAGAGTGGGTCAACAAACCACTTAAAGCCAACAGGAACTTCCACAAGCTTAGCGTTAATAGAAGCAGCTACGCGGTCAATCAAAGAAGAAGACACAAGCGTCTTGCCGATAGCAGTATTCTTTGGCCAATCTGGGCGAGCGCCGCCGAACAAGTACTCCACGCACACTGCAATGTAGTGGTTCGGGTTCATAACGCCCCAGTTAGGGCACACAATTCCGTGGCGGTCAGCATCTGGATCGGTGCCGCCAACTAAATCGTACTTATCCCAAGCGCCAGCGTTAAGCTGATCAACTAAGCCCTTCATTGCGTAAGGGGAGCTTGGATCCATACGAATCTTGCCATCGTGGTCAATTGTCATGAATCGCCAAGTTGGGTCAACATCTGGGCGCACAACGCCAATGTTTAAGCCGTACTTTTCGTTCATAAGTGGCCAGTAGTTTACGCTTGCGCCGCCGAGTGGGTCAATTCCCAAGCGCACACCGCTAGAGCGAATTACATCGAAGTCAATAACGTTTGCTAAATCGCTAACGTAGTGTTCGCGGTAATCGAAGCCTTCAACCAAATCAGACTTGATTGCTTCCTCGAAAGGCACGCGCTTAACGTACTTGTAATTGTCGAGCAATTCGTTTGCGCGGTTTGCAATCGCATTAGTTACGTCTGCTGGGGCAGGGCCGCCAGTTACAGGGTCGTACTTAAAACCGCCGTCGGTTGGAGGATTGTGTGAAGGAGTTACTACGATGCCATCTGCCAAACCTTCGCCGCTAAAACGCTGAGTGCCATCAGCTGCGCGATTATGCGTCAAAATAGCTTGCGACACAACAGGCGTTGGAACAAAGTCGCCGCGCGAGTCCACACGAACGTGAACGCCGTTAGCAACCAAAACCTCAATAGCGGTTTTTTGAGCAGGCTCGGAAAGAGCGTGCGTATCTCTACCAATATAAAGTGGGCCAGTTACGCCAGCCTTCTTGCGATATTCGGCAATGGCTTGTGTGATTGCAACAATGTGAGCTTCGTTAAACGAAGTTTTTAACGCAGAACCACGGTGACCAGACGTGCCGAAAATAACGCGCTGTTCTGGAATATTGGAATTTGGAACTTCATCGTAGTAAGCGCAAATCAAAGCGTCAACGTCTACTAGATCTTCTGGGGTGGCGGGCATTCCCGCATTTTTTGCTACCATAATTTTTTATTTTGCCACGGCGACGGTATTTTAATGTAAGTCGGCGGTATTTTGGGTTAAAGAAGATTGCAAACTCTCTGGCACACGCACGCATAATGCTCTTTTATCTACGCTAAAACGCAAGTGTTTTGTGTAGCCTAAAATATCTCCATCAACCTGCACAGGAGCAGGCCGTTCTAGCTTAACTTCGGCTTCAACACCCTGCGATTGGTCAATCTTGGAGTTTGTAGAAAGTGGGCTTTGTTGCGCTTTTCCTGTAACGGTTTGGTGCACAACATCTCCAAACAAGTTAGCCCATCCAATTAATCCGCCAGAAGTGTCAATAATCTCAAAGTCGAGTATGCCATCGTCGTAAGCTGCATCTGGCATAAGTGAAAACATTGGAATCTGGCCGCAATTTCCAGCCATAAGCGTGCGGAAAGATATTGCACTAGATGTGTAATCCGTTCCATCTTTGCGCGTAAAAGTAACGTCTCCGCGGTATTTTGGCGCAAATAAGTGTTTAACACCTGCAACAAAGTATGCAAGCCAGCTTATGTTCTTTTTAAGTGCAGGATTAGTGTCGTCTATCATAAGCGCGTCGAATCCAATTCCCGCAATAATCAAAAACGCGTGACCGTGGTCTTCGTACGGCTTATCGAGTATAAAAACGCGACCAACGTCAACAAACCTAGATCCATGGCTAGTGGCCACCCTTAGCGCAGCTTGAACATTGTCTACAGGAATCCCCATGTTTCGCGCAAACAAATTTCCCGTTCCAATTGGAATTATCCCCATTGCGTGGTTCGTTCCGCTAACTGCGCTCGCAACCGTTCTAACAGTGCCATCTCCGCCAACTGCAACAACAACGTTTGCGCCATTTTTCAAAGCTTCTAGCGCGCATTCGCGCCCGTCTTTATTAAGCTGTGTATCTATTATTTCGTAAGTAAGATTGTTAGAAGCACAGTAATCTTTAATGCTTTTTCGGTATTCTTCGGCTTGCGGTTTAGAAGGATTTAGTATAAAAGCATAGTGAACGCTGTCTCCATGCCTTTCTGCCAGTTTTTCTGCTAAATGATGCTTCTTCAGGGTACGCGTAACTATCATGATGACGAATGGCGCAAAAACTAGCGCAAAAACAATCACCATTAACGCAATTGTTGCTTGAATTGGCATATCTGGCATATTTATTATTCTTGCACACATCTTTAATATATGGACATTATTTTGACAATATTTATAAAATTTGATTATTTCTTTACATTTTCATCACTTATTGCGTTATTTAGCGCGTTGCGGCATTTGATTAGCGCATTGATTATGAGCTTGATTATGCGCTTAATTACATTTTGACGTTGGCATGTTTGCTTAGTTAGTGCCATTTATATGATTTTTATATGCTAAGCAAGTGATAAGCTTGCACCATGCGTTTTGCGCGTAGAACTAGCAGGGGTTTAAAGTTATGTCTGAATCGCAAGAAAATAATATGAGCGTTTTTGAATCCGACGATACTGAACAATTTGAAGTATCGAAAAAACGTGTTAAAGGCAATAAGTCTGCGCTTGTATTGCTTTACTCGTTTATTATTTTCTTAATACTTGTAGTTGCGGCTTTTGTAGGGTCGCAAGCATACTTCCATAACCGTGTTGCTCCTGGAGTGCATTTTGCTGGCAGCAGTGAAGTTTCGGGCGCGCAGATTGAAAAAGTCACAGATGCTGTAAATAGGGCGATTGAAAACACAAAGATTGAGATTAAAGACGATTCTGGAAAAAGCTCTGTTGAAACACTTAAAGACTTATCGGTAAGTGTAGATAAAAGCGCAACTGTGCAAAACGTTATGCGCGCAAAGCACAATAACGTGTTTACAATGCTTATGCCTTGGTTGCAAGAAAACGTTGGGCTTAAAGCCAAGTTAGACAACGAAAGCATGGACGCGTACATTGTTAAAAAGTTTGTTAGCGAAAAAGATAGGGCAATGCCGTATACAGCTAAGTTCGATTCTTCTTCTAACTCTTATGTTGTAGAAGATGGTGTTCCAGGCCGTACGATTATAACTTTGCCAGTTCGTGAGGCAATTAAGCGCGTTCTAGAAAATCCTGGTAAAACAGTAAAAGTTACGGTTGGCTCTCGTAAGGTAGAAGCTCCAATTAAGCGTGATGTAGCGCAGAAAACTGTTGATCAACTCAATAATTTGCTATCTAAAAAAATTACGTTAGATAATGGCGATTCAAAAGATTTTACGCTTTCAAAGGCTGTTTTAGCATCTTGGATTAAGATTGATGCAGATTGTGCAAAAAAGAAGATTTCGTACAAGGTTGATTCGTCTGCTGCCAACGCATGGCTTTCTAAAGAGCTTGCTAAGAATCTTAATCAACAAAAAGTAGACCAAGAAGATACATACAACAAGCAAGGAAAGTTTATATTAACAACGCTTAAGGGTGAAAACGGCATAGAAGTTAAGTATTCTAAAGACTTTGCAAATAAAGTTGTTCAAGCTGTAGAAAAGTCGGCAGATGCAAAGCTTAGTGTTCCAACAAACGTTGTTAAGTTTGGAATCGAAAAAAAGACTGTTGACATGCGCGTTGTTGTTAACAAGTCAAACCAAACAATAAGCGTTTACAAAGACGATCAGCTTCTTAAAACATTCCCAGTTTGCAGTGGCTCAAACGGTTATTACGAAACGCCAAACGGAACGTACTTTATTTACTTGCGCTACCGAGTGCAAGATATGCGCGGATTTAACCGAAACGGCTCTAGGTATTTCTTGCCTGGAATTACTTGGGTTAGCTACTTTAACGGCGGAATCTCATTCCATACAGCTCTTTGGAACAATGTTGGTATATCTCAAGGATATCCTGCAAAGTACGGTTCTCATGGGTGCATAAACATGTATGAGCAAGATGCAAAGTGGGTGTTTGAAAACTGCCCTCGCGGAACAGTTGTGGAAGTTGTTGGAGAACAACCAGATGGACCAGTACGCTAATAAAGCAGCAAATTTGAAGGGCGATTTGCCTGCTGCATCTAGAAGAGTTAGTAGCACTCCGATTCAGGTTCGTGTTACAGAAACGCTGTTTGATGCTCCTTCTAGCGAAGAGCGCTTAGATAAAAAACCTCCGATTGTTCAATTTGCTAGAAAGTTTGCAACGTCTAGCTTTGGACTTTGGGTGCGCATAAGTGGCAAAATCGCTCGGCATTTTGGATGGTTTCCTAGCGTTGAGCCATACATTGGTTACGGTACAGATCGCTACGCGCGCTTGATTTGCCGAACTGTTCTAGCGCCTAAAGCTGGTCATCATTCCGCTTTAAAGCGCGGTATTTACGCGATGCTTGTTGTTCCTGCAATTCGTGTTAAGGTTGCTCTAAGTATTGATAACGTTGCTGTTGAATGGGCGCAAGTTGGCGATTCTTCCGTGTACGATAAGCCAGATTCTGCGTATAACAGTAGCGCAGAATATTGCGTTTCGGATTGTTCGGGTTACTTGGATTTGGTTACCGAAAGGTCGCTTTTGCCAGGCGAACACAAGGTTTCGTACACGGTTGATAATCGCAATGCTGTTGAAGCAAGCATGTTTGTTATATCGGAGCAAACGCCTTTAGGTATTATTTCCGACGTTGACGATACTATTATGGTCACTCAAGCGCCTTCTCCTCTTAGAGCTGCTTACAATTTGCTTATTATGAATCCTGAACATAGGCATGCTGTTGATGGAATGAGTCACTTTTTTAGGCGTATTAAGGATTCAATTCCTAGCACCCCTTTCTTCTACCTTTCCAATTCTCCTTGGAATGTGGAAGCTTCAATTCGACACTTTATTTTGCGCGAAGGTTTTCCTGCAGGACCTCTTCTTCTTAGGGATTTAGACCCGCGTCCTAAGACTTTTGTTCCAACTGGACCACAGCACAAGCTCGAGTTTGCTCAACAGCTTATGGATGATTTTCCAGACATGCGATTTGTTCTTATTGGAGATGACGGTCAAAAAGACCCTTCGACTTATGCAAAAATCATTGAAAAATTCCCCAATCGCGTTCTTGCTGTTGGCATACGTCAGCTTAAAAAAGACGCAACTTTGGTTGATTTCAGGCGAAACATGTCTAAGAATTTTGGTGTGACTCTTGCATCTTCTAGAGTTGCTAAAACTTGCAATGATATTTTTGTTGAAGCTAAGGGTGCAGCTGGTACTTTTGAAGGTGTTCCATTCTTTGCTGCTCAAAATGGCAATTTGCTAGAAGATATTATGATTCCGTTTATTATGGATTCTGTTAATTACAAAGAATGATTTTAATCAAAGACTGATTTTAAGTGTTCTAAGTGTTGTAAGTGTTGTAAGTATTTTAAGTGTTGTAAAGATCATAAAGATTGTAAAGGTTATAAATGGAAGATAGTTCGCTAAAAGTTAGTGATTTTAATACTGTTAAAAAGCCACTTCTTGCAAAACGAGTTGACTACGTTCGTAAGTTTCATAACGATGTATTCGTAGACGAATATGCATGGATGAGTAACACTAAATCCAAGGAGTTGCGCGAGTATATTGATGCTCAAAATGAGTACACTAGCAAACGCGTTTCTAGTTTAGAGACTTTACGTAAACATTTGTTTAGTGAGTTAAAGAGCCGTATTCAAGAAACAGATATGTCGGTTCCAACGCGCATGGACGGCTATTGGTATTACGTTAGAACAGAAGAAGGCAAACAATATGGCGTTCAATGCCGTATGAAAATTAAAAGCGAAGATGATTGGAATCCACCTGTTATAGATGAGCACGCTCATGCTGGTCAAACGCCATGCGAAGAGGTTATTTTTGACGCAAATATAGAAGCTAACCGTTTTAATGGCGGATTCTTTCAGCTTGGTGGAATGGATATTAGCTTAGATGGTAAGCGAATGCTGTTTGGAGTTGACTCTAAGGGCGATGAAAGATTTGACTTTTATATTCGCGATTTTTGCGCGGAGAAAAGTGGCGATTTTGATTGCAAAAATGGCGAAAATATCGAAGAAAATGGTAGCGAAAGTGCCGATTACATCACTCGCTATAACAGTAGTTTTGTAACACTTTCGGATTGCATAAAAGGCATATCTTCTGCGCTTTTAACGCCAGATGGAAAATGGGTTTTCTACGTAACTTTAGATAGTGCTTGGAGGCCATACCAAGTGTTTAGGCATAAGGTTGGAACAAGTGTAGAAAATGACGTTAAAGTTTTTGAAGATTTAGACGAACGCTTTTTTGTTAGCGTGTACGAAAGCTTCGACGAGCGAAGTGTTATTATAAACAGCAGTTCTAAAACCACTTCACGCGTGTTAATGCTGCCTCTAAGCACTCCAGAAGGCGATTTTAGAATGGTTCTTAAGCCTATAGAAAACGTAGAATACGACGTTTCGTTTGCGTGCTTTGAAAATGCTGGGCAAGATGGCAAAGATATTCCACTAATGTTTGTAAGCCACAATCTTAAAAATCCTAATTTTCAAATTGATGTTATAGATTTGCGGAAGCACTCTGCGGATTCAATGCCATTTAACATTGGCGAAGGCATCTGCGTTGCGCAAGGGTCTCCATACGGATGCCAAAATGGCGATTTAATAGAAAAAGGCGCGAGTAAAAAGGCCATTAGTGCGCCGTATTACAACAGCAAAAATCCTAAGATTTTGCAAGGATTGCGCGGCTTGAGCGTAGATGGTTTAAGCGTTTATAAAAATTACGTTGCTCTTTCTTTCCGCGCGAATGGCTTGCCTCAATTGGCAGTTATGACTAAAAGCAATGCCGTTGAAGATTTTAAGACTGGCTGCCCATGGAGATTCCGTCTTGTAAAAGAAGATGGGTTTGTAGGAGATTCTTTCGATTGCGCGGTTTCTTGCGATTCTTTGGCGCTTAACGATTCGTTGGAGGCTAGCGATTCTTGCGCAAAAGTCGCAAGCTTCCGTTCCACTAGCGCTCGCAAAGAATTGTCTAAAATAAGTCTTGAACAAGCCAAAAATAGCAGAATCAGCCTTATTGGAGCAACGGGAAATCCGTGTTATGAAGCGCCAAAAATACGTTATTCTTGCTCAAGTTACGCAACTCTTGGAGCGTTAAAAGAACTAGACCCAGCAACAGGTGAAAGCGTTTTGCTTAAGCGCGGAAAAATTTTAGGCGATTTTAACGAAAACGACTACGCAGAAAAACGAGTGTGGGTTAAAGTTCGAGACGGCGAGAGCGTGCCAGTTTCGCTAGTGTGGAAAAAAGACGCTGTTGCAAAAACGAACGCAATGTTTATAACCGCTTACGGAGCGTACGAGATTAGCAGCGATCCGTATTTTTCTGTTGCGCGTTTAAGCATGTTAGACAGAGGCGTGCTTTTTGCGCAAGTGCATGTGCGAGGCGGCGGAGAAATGGGTCGCGCGTGGTATGAGAATGGCAGGCGGCGCAATAAAAAACACACTTTTGAGGATTTTGTAGACGTTACGCGCGCTTTGCAACAAGCAGGGTATGCTGATGCAAATCATACTGTTGCAAATGGTGGTTCTGCGGGCGGCCTTCTTATGGGAGCTGTGGCAAATATGGCTCCGCAATGCTACGCAGGAATCGAAGCGGACGTTCCTTTTGTAGACGCGCTTACGTCTATGTTGGACGACTCGCTGCCGCTTACTGTTACCGAGTGGGACGAGTGGGGAGACCCGTTGCACAATGCGCAAGATTACGCGTATCTAAAGTCGTATACGCCTTACGAGAATGTGCCTGAACACGTTGATGCAAGTGAGTTTCCAAAGATTCTTATAACGTCTTCGATTAACGACACTCGCGTTCTTGTTACGGAACCGCTTAAGTGGCTTGCGCGATTGCAAGCGGCTGGAGTGGATGCGATTGCGCGCGTTGAAACAGAAGGTGGCCACGGCGGAGGCTCTGGTAGATATAAAAAGTGGGAAGAAGTTTGCTACGAAAACGCGTGGTGTTTAGATGCCATGGGTATTTCGTAGAATATCCTTAAAACACATTGGAGGCTGATTGTGGTAAGAATTAAGCCAGATAAGCCCTATGCGGAAGACCTTCCGTTAACGCATACAGCGTTATTTAAGCAAGTGCCACTAGACCAAGCGAGGGAGCTGCTAGAACACTTGCATGAGTCGGTTTTTTCTAAGGGGCAGGCGATTTTTAACGAAGGAGATACGGATCGCCGCATGTATCTTTTGGAGCGCGGACGCGTTAAGCTTGTTCGTCATTCTAGAGATAATCGTGTGCAATTGCTTAGCATTCACACGCATGGGGAAATTCTTGGGGAGATTCCTGTTTTTGACCCGTATGGCGGGCCGCGTACGGCTTCTGCGATTGCTATTACAGATAAAACTCGCGTGCTGTGGCTAGAAAATGAAGTACTTTTTAACTGGTTAGGTCATCATCCGCGAGTTGCTGTAGATATGCTTCAAGTTTTAGCTGCTCGCTTAAGAGCAAACAACGAGCATATTTCTGATCTTGTTTTTATGGACGTTCCAGCAAGATTAGCAAAAACGCTTTTGAACCTTGCTTCTAGATTTGGAGAGCCTGTTAGAGAAGGCGTGCTTGTTCCTCACGATTTAACTCAAGAAGAGCTTGCGCAATTGGTTGGATCTTCTAGAGAAACAGTTAATAAAGCGTTGATGGATTTTGCGCAAAGAGGTTGGATTAAAAGGCACGGAAGGTCGATTATTATTTACGAGCCTGGAATGTTGATTCGCCGAGCAGAAAGATAAATCGTTCAAATCATGCAAATCGTGCAAATCGCGTAAATCTTGTAAATCGCGATTTTTGCGTGCCGCAACGTAGAGGCAAGCCTCTAGAATAGTACGCATGCCTAAAAAGAAATCCCTAACAACTCGTAGAGTACTCGCACTGTTTCTTACGTACATCACTTTGTGTGTTGCAGGTGGTGTAGCTTCTAGTATTCTATTTGTTCCAGGGGTAATGAGCATAAACAGCGTTGTTAAGTCTGTTGTGCCTTCTCTTAGGGTAGATGGTATTGATTTTGACGTTACTGCTTTGCCTCAAAAATCGCGATTATACGCTTCCGATGGCAAAACTGTTATTGCCACTTTTTATGCTCAAAACCGCACTGTTGTGCCGCTTAGGCGAATATCGCAATATATGCAACAAGCAATGGTTGCTCGAGAAGATCGACGATTCTTTGAACATTCTGGCGTAGATGTTCAAGGCGTTATGCGTGCGTTTGTGCAAACGTTTATTAAAAAGTCAGATATGCAAGGTGGTTCTTCCTTAACGCAGCAGTACGTTAAAAACGTTCTTATGATTAAAGCTAGGGAAGATAACGATCCTATATCGGAATATCATGCTGCAGAAAGTACTGTTGCTAGAAAATTGCGAGAAATGCTAATCGCAATTCAAATGGAGAAAAAATACTCAAAGTTAGAGATTTTGCAGGGTTACTTAAACGTTGCGCAATTCGGTAGTAATAATCTTTATGGTGTAGAAACAGCTGCAAAGCGCTACTTTAACACTACTGCAGCAAAGCTTAATCTTGTTCAAGCGGCAACGATTGCATCAATCACAAAAAATCCTTCTAGGTATGATCCTTCTATAGAAGAAAATTGGCCAGAATCGCAAAAGCAAAGGAATATTGTTCTTGATTTAATGCTTAGGCAGAATTTTATAAGCCAAAAAGAGCATGATGATGCTGCAAAAATTCCAATTAAAGATACGCTTAATATTCAGCACGAAGTTGCAAATGTTGGATGCCAAGCTGCTGGAGACGCTGCATTCTTCTGCGATTACGTTACTAAAAAAATATTGAATTCTCGCGAGTTTGGTAAAACCACTGTTGCGCGTCAAAAGCTTCTTAACGAAGGCGGATTAGACATTTACACAACAATGGATATTCTTGCAAACTCTTCTGCAATGGATACAGCTAGGGCTACTGTTCCAATAAACGATCCAAGCGGTTTTGAAGTTTCGATTGCTGCTATTAAGCCTGGAACTGGAGAAGTACTTGGATTTGGAAGCAACCGTATTTACGATGCTACAGATGCAGCAAAATCAGACCCTACGCACACTGCGATTAACTACGCTGTAGACGAGCGAGACGGCGGCGGCTTAGGCTGGCAGATTGGTTCTACGTGGAAGCCAATTAACATTGTTGCTTGGTTGCTTGCTGGAAAGTCGATTAATCAGCCTCTAAGAACAAGCATGCTTTATAACAACACTGATTTTTCTTGTGCAAGGTATCGTGGAATTGGTCGCTGGTCTGTTCAAAACTCTGGTGGCGGTAGTGTTAGCCCAGAAACGCCTTTAATGGGTCTTGTTCATTCTCATAACACTATTCAGGCTGCTATGGGTGCCCAGCTTAAGCTGTGTGCAGTGGCAGAGGCTGCGAAAACACTTGGGTATCACAATTCGCCACTGGGTCAAGAAGATGTGTTCTCTAAGAACTCGTTCAATCCTCCTATGTTGATTGGTGCTGTGCAAGCTTCGCCGCTTACAATGGCAAATGTTTATGCAACAATCGCAGCTGATGGCGTTCAATGCGATCCTATAGCCATTAAGCGTGTAGTAGACAAGAATGGTAAGCGTTTGCGTGTTCCTAGCGCTAATTGCCATCAAGCAATACCAAAGAAGGTTGCTCAAACGGCAGCATACGCTATTAATCAAGGCGTTGTTCAGCCAACTGGTGTTGCGCATATGGCTCAGCTAGAAGGTGGACGAAAAACGTTTACTAAAACTGGTACTAACGAAGACTTTTACATGGCAACAGCTGGATTTGTGCCAAACAAGGTATCTGCGTTTATTGCGGTTGGAAATGCGGAAGTTCAAAAAAGCTTTAACAACATGCGCATTAATGGCGTCTACCACAGCACATGGTATGGTACCTACATTGCTATGCCTGCTTGGAAAAAGTTTATGGATACGTACCTAAAGGCATCTAACACGCCTATGGATAACGATTACGGAAAGCCAGATCCAAAGTATATGGCTGGCGGAAAAATGCCGTTGACTAGCGAGCAGATGCGCAGGCAATATGAGTTGCAACAACAGCGCGATAGGGAAGAAGAAGCGCGCAGGCAGGCAGCTCAAGAGCAAAGCCAGGGTTCGCAAAGCGATCAGAGTGCGCAAGGTGATCAAAACTCGCAAGGTGATCAAAACTCGCAACAAGATGCTGCTACAAACGGACGCTACGCAACGGGCGACGGAAGGCAAGACCAATATTCTGGTGACTCCAGCAGTAGAGATACCTCCAGCTCGTATTCTGGCGGAACTCGCTAGTGTTTGGTCGCTAGTGTTTGTTGCTAGTGTGTGGCCGCTAGTGTTTGTTGTCACTAGTGCGACTCTCGCCTAGAGCGCGTCTACTCCAACAGCATCTTTAACACTATTAAAGCCGTCTTTTCTAAGCATCTTTGCAAGACCGCGCTTTAATGTTGTAATTTGTTGAGGGCCTCTGTACATAAGAGAAGAAACGAACATAACTAAGTCGGCGCCGTTTCTAATCTTTTGATACGCCTGTTCAGCGGTAAATACTCCGCCGATTCCAGCAATTGCAAAGCGAGACCCGAACTCGCTTCTAGTGCGCTTAATAAGCTCATTGCTTGCATTGTAAGTTGGAGCCCCTGAGATTCCACCTTGCCAATCTGCAGGAATGTCTAGCCCATCTCGATTCTTGCGCAAATTTGCAATGCTCACGCCATCAACCTTATGCGCGCTTAAAACGTCTAACAAAGACTTAAATTGAGGCCACCCTCCCTTTAAGTTCAAAGGCATTTTTACAAGAGTTGGCTGAGGTCTGCTTACTTTATCTAAAACACTAAAAAGCTTATCTAAAGCATCTGGATTGCTAAAAGGCTCGCCAGCCATAGTGTTTGGGCAAGAAATATTAACCTCAATCATGGAGCTTTTGCCGCTCGCGCGCTCCATAGATATGCGATAATCTTCAATACCTTCGTCTAAATCACCAACAAGATTATCGTTAGTTCGCGCAATGCTTACAGAAAGTTGCATGCTTTTAGCGTTTGTCCACGCTTTTTCTACTCTAGGAATCACAAATTCGCTGCCGTCATTGGCAAGACCTGCATGAACAAGAAGTGAATCATATTGCGGAAGCCTATGATACCAAGGCTTAGCGTTTCCTGCGCATGGGCGAGCAGTTGTGGAGCCAACTGTTTCAAAACCAAAACCGGCGTTGTCTAGAACTGTGCACAAATCACAGTTTTTATCGAGTCCTGCGCTTAAGCCAAATGGATTCGCAAAATCTACTCCCATAACTTGCGTTTGTAAAATTGGATCTGTGTAGTCAAGCATTTGTCGCAAAAGCCACATTAATCCAGGAATGCGCTCGCTTATTTTGCAAAATGCAATCATGCGGTCGTGTGCTTCGTCTGGCGGAATGTTAAACACTAAGTGCGGCTTAATAATGTGCTTGTAGCTAAAAGTAAAGAGGTCTGTTGCAGCAAGATTCACAGCATTGTGTAAAGAATTTTCAGATACGTAACTCATGATTCAATACTATACGACTTTAAGCATTTTGCAATTTTGGTACAAAGTCAAGCGAAGATGTGAGCGGATTTTCCTATTTAGTGTTGCTGAGGGCTGGCTAATTCTTGTCTCACAACGCTCCGCCTCTTACGTGTTGTTTGTTGTTGCGGTTGTTCCGATTTGGCTTTGATTTTGTTTTTGGTTTAAGTTTGTTTGTAGGCGTGAGCCGTTGGATTATTTGGTATCGGCTGCCGCTCTTATACTGTTCGACCAAGAATCACCCAGCCCTCTTACGTGTTTGAACAATTGCGTATTGCTTAATCGCCTGAGATTCTCGATTTTTCTTCTTCATTCGATGAATCACCACCTTCGGCGCTGAGGTTCATCTCATTCAGGGCGAAAAATCTCGAATCTCTACCTAGCTTGCGCGCCAACCTGCCCGAGCGCTTAAAGCGTAGCGCGCGAAGGCAATTTGGCGCGCTGAGCAGCTCAGCGCAGAAGCACTGCTTCTGCGCTGCGGAGACGTTCGCACGGCTAATCCGTGCGAACGACGACCTGCATTCGCGAATGGTATAGCAGCACAGCTATATTTGTGAGTTATGCCTACTTATGATTTGGGACTAGAACATGTTTCCCTTGAATTTGCAACAAAAACGATTTTCAAAGACGTAACTCAAGGCGTTTTTGAAGGCGACCGCATAGGAATCGTAGGCAAAAACGGAGACGGAAAGTCCACTCTTCTAAAGCTTCTTCAAGGCGCGATTAGCCCAGATTCTGGAAGAGTTACTCGCAGAAATGGCCTAACATTAGGCATTTTAAGTCAGCGAGATCCGCTAGACGATAATGCTACGGTTCGCCAAGCTGCATTGGAGAATCGCCAGGATTACGAGTGGGCTGCAGATTCAAAGCAGCGAGAAATTGTGGAGTCTCTTTTGGGCGGAATCAACCTTGAAGCTAAGGTTGGTACGCTTTCTGGCGGACAGCGCAGGCGTGCGGATTTGGCAAGGCTTCTGCTGCACGATTGGGATATTTTGGCTTTGGACGAGCCTACGAATCATCTTGATGTTCTTACAATTCATTGGCTTGCGGAGCATCTTTTGCACAGGTGGCAAGATGGGCAGGGCGCTCTTTTGCTTGTTACACACGATAGATGGTTTTTAGACGAAGTTTGCTCTTCTATGTGGGAAGTTCACGATGGCGCAATCGACCCGTTTGAAGGCGGCTACAGTGCGTACATGATGCAGCGAGTTGAGCGCGAACGCCAGGCGGATGTTCGCGAGGAGCGCAGGCGGAATTTGGCTCGTAAAGAGCTTGCGTGGCTTTCTAGAGGTGCTCGAGCGCGTTCTACAAAGCAAAAATTCCACGTTAAGCAAGCTCGCGAGCTTATAGCAGACGTTCCGCCAATGCGAGATACTCTTGAGCTAAAAAGAATGGCAACTTCTCGTCTTGGTAAGCAAGTTGTTGATTTGATTGACGTTACGCAAATTTTTGAGGATTCATCAAGTCCTGCTGCATCCGATGCGGATATTGTAAAATCGCCATTTTCACAGCCTACGCATGATGGTAGCGTTACGATTTCTGTAGAAGAATCGCAAGTGGAATCGCAAGAATCGCCATTATCGCAAGAAGAATCGCCATTAAAAGAAACATGTGCAGCATTGCAAAAAACGATTAGCGGCCGCATGATTTTAGACAATCAAACGTGGCTAATAGGGCCAGGAGACCGATTCGGCATAGTCGGAGCTAATGGCGCTGGAAAATCAACGCTTTTAAGCATAATCGACGGCTCTTTGCATCCAACTAAAGGTCATGTAAATATTGGCAAAACTGTAAAATTTGCCGTGCTATCTCAGCGCCTAGAAGAGCTGGAAAAGCTTGGAAAATATAAGGTTAAAGAGGTTTTGAGCCGATACAAGCCAAGCTACATAATCGACGGCAAAGAAGTGACTCCTGGTCAGCTTATGGAGAGGCTTGGTTTTAAGCCAGAGCAGCTTATGACGCCGATTGCAGACCTTTCGGGTGGCCAAAAACGTCGCATGCAATTGCTTTTGATTCTTCTAAACGAGCCAAATGTGTTGATAATGGACGAGCCTGGAAACGACTTAGATACAGACATGCTTGCCGTTATGGAAGATTTACTAGACACTTGGCCAGGCACTTTGATTGTTGTCTCGCACGACAGATACTTGCTTGAGCGCGTGACTGATCAGCAGTTTGCGTTGATTGACGGCAAGATTCGCCATCTTCCAGGCGGAGTTGACGAATATTTAAAGATTATGGAAGACTATGAGCGCGCAAATATGCAAGAGTCTAAGGCAGATTTTGCGGCGGAATCTGGTGGTAAGTCGGAGTCAAAGTCGGAGTCTGCAGAAGGTGTTGGATTAGATTCAAATCAAAAGTCAAATCAAAAATCAAATCAAAAATCTGAAGCAAAATTAAGCGGAAAAGCGTACTACGATGCTACAAGAAGAGTTGCGGCAATAGAGCGCAAGCTAGAAAAGCTTGAAGAAGAAAAAAGCGCGATTGAGCAAAAAATGGCAAGCCACGATCCTAGCGATTTTGTTGGCTTGCAAGAGCTTAACGAGAAGTTGCAGGCGAATCAAAGCGAATCTAGCGCGTTAGAAGAAGAGTGGCTTACGCTTAGCGAGCAAATTTGATGCAAAAGTCTACGGTTTTGTATAGCGATTTTGCTAAAGATTAATGCTGTGTGCTAGCAAGATTAATGCTGCGTGCTAGTTAATGCCGCGTGCTAAATTGTTGAATTATGGCTCAAATTAAGGATATGTTGGAATCTATAAAACCTATTCGCTTTGATGGCAGAGATGTGGACGAGTTGCGGCCAGTAAAAATCACGCGCAATTTTACAAACGTTCCAGAAGGCTCCGTTCTTATTGAGTGCGGAAATACGCGCGTTATGTGCACTGCCACTTTTACTATTGGCGTTCCGCGCTGGAGGAGAGACACTGGTTTAGGTTGGGTTACAGCCGAGTACTCAATGCTTCCAAGGGCCACTGCCGAGCGCACCGATCGCGAGTCTGTTAAGGGCAAAATCGGCGGCCGCACGCACGAGATTAGTCGTCTTATTGGTCGCTGCCTTAGGGGCGTTATAGACATGAAGGCAATGGGCGAGTGCCTTATTCAAATTGATTGCGATGTTCTTCAAGCAGATGGTGGCACGCGCACAGCTTCGATTACAGGCGCATATGTGGCTCTTGTAGACGCGCTAAATTGGGCCGAAAAGCACAAGCATATTCGCAGCGCTAAAAACGTTCTTAAAGACTCCGTTTCCGCTGTTTCTGTAGGCGTTATTAATGGCACTCCAATGCTTGATTTGCCCTATGTAGAAGACAGTCAAGCTATGACAGATATGAACGTTGCTATGACTGGTTCGGGCAATTTTATTGAGATTCAAGGCACGGCGGAGCATCGCCCGTTTAATCGCGATGAGCTTAACGTTTTGCTTGATTTGGCAGCCAAAGGTAATCGCGAGCTTCAAGCGGCTCAGCGTGCAGTTTTAAGCCAAAATTAAGTTAAGCCAAAATTAAATAAAATTTATGTCTGTTTATTCGATAAATTACTAAGGAGTGGCGAGCGTGAAACTTGTTGTGGCAACGCATAATGAGGGTAAACTCGTTGAAATTAAGCGGATTCTTAACGAAGAGTTTGCGGAAATATCGGAGCATATTGAGCTTGTTACTGCTGGCTCTTTGGGGCTTCCAGACCCAGTGGAAACAGGCGTGACTTTTGAGCAAAACGCGCTAATCAAGGCTAGAGACGTTGCGCAAAGAACTGGATTACCTGCGGTTGCTGACGATTCTGGCTTGATTGTAGACGTTTTGGGCGCGGCTCCAGGAATATTGTCTGCGCGCTGGAGCGGGGTTCATGGAGACGATAATGCCAATAACGCGCTTTTGCTTAAGCAGCTTGAGGATATTCCAGACGAATGCCGAACGGCGCGATTTAGATGCGCGGCGGCTCTTGCTGTTCCTAAAGACTGCGTTGATGCGGATCTGGAAAACGCTATGTGGAAAAACAACGGTTTTGAGACTGTTCGCGTTGGAGAAATGGTTGGGCGCTTGATTCGTGAGCCTAGAGGTTGCAAGGGTTTTGGCTACGATCCGCTTTTTGTGCCAAATAATCAGCCCGTTAGGGATGGTGTTCAAATGCACGATTTAACTAGCGCGCAACTTAATCAGCAAGAAAAAAATGCGATTTCTCATCGCGGCAACGCTTTGAGGGCACTTTTGCCTGAATTAAAAGCTATGTTTATTGAGTAGTTGCGATTTAATTTGCGATTATAGTTGCGATAAACTAACGACTTCAGCTTGCGATTAAACTACAAAATGTGCGCGAGATGGGACTTGAACCCACACGTCGTAAGACACAGGAACCTAAATCCTGCGCGTCTACCATTCCGCCACTCGCGCAAAATCGCCTAAACAGGCAAAAAATGGGTTTTTAAGAGCCACTTGACAGAATCGAACTGTCGACCTTCTCATTACGAGTGAGACGCTCTACCGACTGAGCTAAAGTGGCAACTGCCCGAGAAGCATTCGCGACTCGCGCACAAATCAAATACTATATATGAATATTTCGATTTTGTCTAGTGCGCCGCGCCGTAATGTTCGCATGTGTTCTAGTCAAAGTGTATTTCTGTCCGCTTTTGTGAGTATCTTGGCAATTGGAAGATGTGATGCAAGCACCTTGCTTAAGCTCATTTTTACACTTGTTTACATTATGATTTTTGCTTACGATTCATGATGATTCTGCATTGTGTTTAAGTGTGCCAAAGATTGTGCTTAGACTTAAAACATTTATATAAAACATTTATAAATCATCACATCACTTAATAAAGATGAAAGGACCTAGAAATGGCCATCAATCCACCAGTTGACGCCGTTAAGACCCCAGAATGGGCTGCATTGCAAAAGCACTATGATGAGTTGCAATCCGAAGGCGTGAGCCTGAAGAAGTGGTTTGCCGAAGATGCAAATCGCGTGGATAAGTTGAGCTTCGAAGCTGGAGACCTCCACTTCGATCTTTCTAAGAATTTGATTAAGCCAGAAACGCTTAAGCTTTTCGCAAACCTTGCTAAGGCTGTAAAGCTCGACGAGCGCACTAAGGCAATGTACACTGGCGTGCACATTAACAACACCGAAGATCGCGCAGTATTGCACACCGCTTTGCGTCGCCCAGCAGAAGACGCTGGCAAGTTCATTGTTGACGGTCAAGATACTGTTGCCGACGTTCGCGAAGTTTTGGGTCGCATCTACGACTTTGCAAATAAGGTTCGCTCGGGAGAGTGGAAGGGTGTTACTGGCAAGAACATTAAGACCGTTGTAAACATTGGTATTGGCGGATCTGACTTGGGTCCAGTCATGGTTTACGAAGCCTTAAAGCCATACGCAGATGCTGGCATTAATGCTCGCTACGTTTCCAACATTGATCCAAACGATATGGCAGAAAAGACCAAGGATTTGGATCCAGAAACCACGCTTTTCATTATTGTTTCTAAGACTTTCACCACTTTGGAGACTTTGACTAACGCTCGTAGCGCTCGCACATGGTTGCTTAACAAGCTTCAGGAGAGTGGTGCTATTGACGGCAGCGATGCAAAGAAGGCAGAAGCTGTTGCAAAGCACTTCGTAGCTGTTTCCACCAACCTCGAGAAGGTTGAAGAGTTCGGCATTAACCCAACCAACGCTTTTGGATTCTGGAACTGGGTTGGCGGCCGCTACTCTGTGGATTCCGCTGTTGGCACCTCTTTGGCTGTTGTTTTAGGACCTGAGCGCTTTGAGGAGTTCTTGAAGGGCTTCCACGCAATCGATACCTACTTTGCTGAGACTCCATTCGAGAAGAATGTTGTTGTTCTTCTTGGTATGCTCAACGTTTGGTACCGCAACTTCTACAAGGTTGCTTCCCATGCTGTTCTTCCATACGATCAGTACTTGCATCGCTTCCCAGCGTATTTGCAGCAGCTCACTATGGAATCCAACGGCAAGTCGGTTCGCTGGGATGGCACTCCTGTAACCAGCGAAACTGGCGAAATCTTCTGGGGCGAGCCAGGCACCAATGGCCAGCACGCTTTCTACCAGTTGATTCACCAGGGCACTCAGCTTATTCCAGCTGATTTTATTGCTTTTGTGAACACTCCAAATCCTACTAAGGATGGCGATCAAGATGTTCACGAGCTGTTCTTGGGCAACTATCTTGCACAGACTAAGGCTCTTGCTTTCGGCAAGACTGCAGACGAAGTTCGCGCTGAAGGTACTCCAGAAGAGATTGTTCCAGCTCGCGTATTTAGCGGCAACCGTCCAACCACCTCTATCTTTGGCGATGCTTTGACTCCATTTAGCTTGGGCGAGTTGATTGCTCTCTACGAGCACATCACCTTTGTTGAAGGCACTGTTTGGGGCTTGGATTCCTACGATCAGTGGGGTGTGGAGCTTGGCAAGCAGCTTGCAAAGCAGATTACTCCTGCAATTTCTAAGGATGATAGCGCTTTGGCAGCTCAGGATGCTTCTACGCAGAGCTTGATTCGCTTCTACCGCGCTCATCGCAAGTAAGCGAGCGAGTAGCAATCTTATTTGATTGTTGATTTAAAGCCTCTTGTTGATTAAATTCTTCAAGAGGCTTTTTTATTTTTTGCTCCAACCTGCCTTGCGCTTAAAGCGTAGCGCGAAAAGTCAATTCAAAAAATAGGTTGACTTAAAAGTGGTGATAATTTATAATGAGCACGGTCGGTAGGTAAGGCTACCACGGGGATACGGGTTGCTGCCGCAACACAGTGGAGACACTGCAAGTTGGTCAACAGTCGTTGTCGATTTCAAGGCTTCGACTAATGCAACGCCATCGCCCTGCGAAGCTGAAGCTTGAACGACAAGATTAATGTTGATTTCTTTTGATTTGTAAATCACATTGTGTCTTCTTGCTTGCCGTCCGATTCAATGACGATGCGATAGTACGGTTTTGCGTTGGCGCGCACAAGCTGGAGGAGGTGATTGCTGTGAAACATGACAGTACGGGTTGTAATCAAAGTTCTAATACTGCTAATACTGTTAACGCTGTTAGTGACGATTCAGACAGTGTTAGTAGTAGTACGGACGTTCCTCCTGAATATAAAAAAAGCCAGCAATCGCCGCCAAAATACTTGCGTTTAGTGATTTAGTGATTTAGCTGATTAGGCTTACTAGCTTTATTGGGCTTATTAGCCTTATTAGTATTACGCAAAATAGTGGTGATAAGCGGCTCTCAAAGAAAATACGCGTTACCAGAGGACTTATCATGACAATATTTACAACATCTGGAAAAAGTAGTGCCAGCGCGCAAGTAGACGAAAACACTCGTTTTTGGTCCGACATTATTGTGTGCGTTGGCATAATCGCACTTTTTGGAGTAAGCGCTTTCCTTTTGCAGCGCATTAACCAGCCGATTGGACCTAGTGGCATACCTTCCGCGGTTTCAACCGACCTTATTAATTTGCCTTATTACACGCTTAGATCCGTGTTTCGTATGATGCTTGCGCTTATAGCATCGCTGATTTTTACGATTATTTACGGCTCTCTTGCAGCGCGCAGCCGTCGCTTGGGCAAGGTTCTTATTCCGCTGCTAGATATTTTGCAATCCGTTCCAATTCTTGGCTTCCTTTCGGCTACAGTAACGATTTGGCTGGTGATTTTCCCAGGTTCGATGATGGGCGTTGAAGCAGCGTCGATTTTTGCGATTTTTACAAGCCAGGCTTGGAATATGACTTTCTCGTTCCACCGTTCGCTTTTAAGTGAGCCTAAGGAGCTGGACGAGGCAGTGCGCAGCTTGCAACTTACGCATTGGCAGAGATTCTGGGTGCTGGATATGCCAAACGCAATGATTCCGCTGCTTTGGAATTGCATGATGAGCGTTGGTGGCGGATGGTTCTTCCTTACTGCTTCCGAGATGATTTCCGTAAATAATCACACTTACGCGCTTCCTGGAGTTGGTAGCTTTGTTGCGCAATCTGCTGCAGAAAACAAGCTTGGAAATATTTGGTGGGCAATTTTATCCATGATTATTGTTGTGCTTGCAATCGACTTCTTCCTTTGGAAGCCTCTTACCGCGTGGGCAGAACGATTCCGCATAACGCAAAGCGCATCCGACGAAGAGCGAAAGAGCGCGATTTTAACGCTGATTCGTCATTCGCATGCCGACGAAGTTATTAGCAAGCTGTTTTCGCCTATTCGCGAGTGGCTGGAATTGGCTACGCGCCCATTTGGCCGCACGGGTGCAAAATGGCCTCGTAAAGCGTCTGCTCGCAAGCTTGGCGATTTAGTTTTTAACGTTGTAATGATTGTTCTAATTATTGCTGCGGCTGCACAAATGCTTTACTTTGTAGCAACTCGCACAGGTTTGCAAGAGTTTGTTACAGCTGGAGCGTTAGGCGCTTTGACTTTTGCGCGCGTTGCTGTGTTGATTTTTGTAAGCTCGCTAATTTGGGTGCCAGTAGGCGTGTACATTGGCATGAATCCTAAGATTTCTCGCATTATGCAGCCTGTTGTGCAAATCTTGGCTAGCTTCCCAGCAAACTTTGTGTTCCCATTTGCAATGATGTGGTTTATGGCTTGGCACATTGACCTTGGTTGGGGAAGCATTATTTTGATGGCGCTTGGCACACAATGGTACATTCTGTTTAACGTTATTGCAGGCGCTAGTGCGATTCCAGACGACTTAAAAGAGATGACAAGAAGCTTTAGATTAAATCGTGTGCTTAAGTGGAAGACTCTTGTTTTGCCTTCGATTTTTGGATCTTGGTGCACTGGCGGAATTACGGCCGCTGGTGGCGCTTGGAACGCTTCGATTGTTGCAGAGATTGTGGAATACGGCAAGAATCACATGGCAACTCAAGGTTTGGGCGCGTATATTACGAATGCAACAACCGTTGGTGACTCTGTAAAAACGCTTGTGGGAGTAACGGTTATGAGCTTAATAGTTGTGTTAAGTAATCGACTGTTCTGGTCGCCTTTGCAAAGGTATTCGGCAAAAAGATTCGTGTTGAATTAAGTGATTGATTAATCAATTGATTAATCGACTAATCAATCGACTAATCAATCGAATAAATCTATTAAACTACGGAAAATTAAACTTTTTAACTTTATAAAACAGATTGGCAAAATTATGAACACTTTGAACAAAAACGCGCAAAAGGCTGCGCAGTCTTCAATTACAAGCGACATTATTGACGCAAAGCACATAAGTCAAAGCTTTACGTCCGATAGCGGCACTACTCAGCACGTGCTTCACGACATATCGTTTACGCTGCGCGAGGGAGAGATCGTAGCAATTCTAGGGCGTTCTGGCGCTGGAAAGTCAACCTTCTTGCGAACAATGGCAGGCTTAATTCAGCCAACAGAGGGAACAGTTACGTATCGCGGCCGCGAGCTTACAGGGCCAAACCCAGGTGTTGCAATTGTTTTCCAAACATTCGCACTTATGCCGTGGCTTACTGTTCAAGACAATGTGGAGCTTGGTTTGCGCGCTAGAGGAGTTAGCAAAGAGAAGCGTACGGAGCTTGCGCTTGCTGCAATCGACGCAATCGGCTTGGACGGCTTCGAAACAGCGTATCCAAAGGAGCTTTCTGGCGGTATGCGTCAGCGCGTAGGCATTGCTCGCGCACTGGTTTTGCGCCCAGACGCACTGTTTATGGATGAGCCTTTCTCTGCTCTTGACGTTCTTACTGCAGAAAATCTTCGCCAAGAAGTTCTTAAGCTTTGGTCTAGCGAAGAGCGCGATATTAAGTCCGTGCTAATCGTTACGCACAATATTGAAGAAGCTGTGCAAATGGCAGATCGCGTGGTGGTTTTGGGATCTCATCCAGGTCATTTGATTGCAGACGTGAAAGTTGATTTGCCTCGACCAAGAGACAAGCATAGTGCCGAATTTGAGGCGATGGTAGATAATCTTTATGCGATTTTGACTGGCTCTAACCCAGAAAGCGATCTTGAATCGCAAAATACGGATTCGGCGGAAGCTTCCGATTCGCCTAGTGCGGTTGCCGACTCTTTGCCTGCGGAACAAGTGGATGCGGAAGAAACTGAGGCTGCTGCAATCGCCGACATGCTTATTCAAAAGCATCACGATGCAGAGGTGGAAGCTAAGCAAAACGAAGAGCAAGCGGAATCTGGCGAGCCTAAGCCAGAGCCTGTTGCTGTGCACTTGCTGCCGAACGCAACGCCAGGAGGTATGGCTGGTTTGCTAGACGTTATATCGGAAGAGCCAGATGGCATTGATTTGGCTGATTTGGCCGCGGATTTGTCGTTTGAAATCGATGACTTGTTCCCGCTTGTGGATGCTGGAACAATGCTTGATTTGCTCACAGCAGAAAATGGCCATATTACGATTACGCAAGCTGGTCAAGAGTGGCATAATGCCGACATTTTGCACAGCAAGCAGGTGTTTGCGCGACTTGCGATTGAGCATGCGCCTCTTGTTCACGCGATTGATCAGGCTTTGAGCAGAAACCGAAACGGCAAGCTTCGCGGTGAGTTGATTTTGGATTTGCTTCGCAGTAAGCATACGGACGCTTTGGCTCGTCAGCAATTTGATATTGCGATTAGCTGGGGTCGTTATGGTGAGCTTTTTGACTACGATGCCGACGACGACGAGCTAACGCGTACTGTTGAGACGGCGCCGCTTAATGGCGTTGCACGCTAAAATAGTGCGAAATAGTGCTCAATAATGTCCATTATTGAGCATAAATTTATGTTCGTATGCTTTCAATAAGCGGATGCCGCATAGTCTGTTTATTAGTAGTCTAGCCAGCTTTTGAAGATTGGCGGATGGAAGCCCCAAAAAGCAAACTTTTTGGGAAAGATTATTCAAAGTAAAGTTTAAAAGTCAAAATTAAAATTAGACAATTTACTTTGATATAACTTGCGCTGATATGCGGCGGCGATGGAGGAATTATTATGGTGAATGCTGTAGAAGCATTTGATGCTAAGCATCTTAAGGCTGCCGAAGAAATCCCAGCTTTCCGTCCTGGAGATACTGTTGACGTTAACGTTAAGATTCAGGAAGGCAACAACACTCGTATCCAGACTTTTACTGGCGTAGTTATTGCTCGTAAGGGTGCTGGCGTTCGCGAGACTTTTGTTGTTCGTAAGGTTAGCTTTGGTACTGGTGTTGAGCGTCGCTTCCCACTTCATTCTCCAGCTATCGATTCGATTAAGCTGGTTCGTAGTGGTCGCGTTCGTCGCGCTAAGCTTTACTACTTGCGCGCTTTGCGTGGCAAGGCTGCTCGTATTGCCGAGCGTCGTGACAACAGCGCTGCTAAGTAAATTTATTTAGGTTAAGGATTTACATAAGGATTAATATGCATTCCGAAGACTTGCAAAATAGCGATAATCATATTGTTAATGTAGCAGGTCACGGCTTGAATCCTTCTCCTGTTCCACCCGAGCCAGAAGTCAAGCGTAATCTTGCTTCTGGCTTTGGTGTTATGAGCGTTTTTAATTTTGGCTCTAAGAGTGCTAGGAGGGGTATGCACTCTAAACATTGCAAAATAAGGGGAAATCACGTTTCTGGTAATTACGTGAATCATAGCGATTATGCGAATTATGCTTTGCGTGGTAATAATTCGGAGCAAAGCGATTACCAAAATTCGCAAACGCAAAATGGCTCTAAAGCAAGAACAGTAAAGCTTTTCAAAACTTCTTGGAAAGAGCTTATTGCTTGGTATCTTGTGCCTATTATCGTTGTAATTTTTTTGCGTATTTTTATTCTTGGCGTGTATTTTATACCGTCGGGATCTATGCTAGACACAATTCATATAGGCGATTACGTTGTTACGTCTAAACTAACTCCTAGGGTTTTTCCGCTAAATCGTGGTGATATTGTTGTTTTCGAAGATCCCGCTAATTGGCTAAGCGGAGAAAGCAGCAGTGGCGGCATTCTTTCAGGCAAAGATTTAATTAAGCGCCTTATTGGTCTTCCTGGAGATACAGTTGAGTGCAAAGGGGATGGCGACCCGATTTTGGTTAATGGAGTTCCAGTTCTTGAATCTGCTTACATTAGGCCAGGTGTAAGTCCGAGCGCATTTGCTTTTAAGGTAAAAGTTAAGCCAGGCCATGTTTTTGTTCTTGGAGATAATCGCGCTAATTCAGCGGATTCTAGGTATCATAAGAACGATGGGGACGATGGTTTAGTGCCAATTTCTAAAATTGAAGGCGTTGCGTTTATGCGTTTTTGGCCACTTAATCGTATGGGCATTTTTGAAAATCACAGCGATGCTTTTGACGATGTAAAAGCTAAATCTGCAAATAAGTAAGGCGTAAGTAGACGTAATTAAGCATAAGTAAACGTAAGTAGATATCGCAAATAAGTAGTGCAAATAAGTAGTTAAGAGTAGGCAAATTTGGCAATTATTCCATCTTTTGACTTTGAACAAAACCTTATAAGCAGCGGATTTGACTGGGTTATTGGCTTAGACGAAGTTGGCCGCGGTAGTCTTGCTGGTCCTGTTATGGTTGGTGCAGCGCTTTTTAGTGCGCAAAAGATTAAATCGGGTAGTTTTCCGCAAGGTCTAGCGGATTCTAAGCTTCTTAATGCACATAAGCGGGAGGGTTTGCTGGATCCGATTGAAAATTGGTGCAATGCTTTTGCTGTTGGCTCTTGTACAAATCGTCAAATTGACGAGTGGGGTATTAGCTACGCTCTTGGTGTTGCTGCGATTAATGCGATTAACGATGTTCAAAATCGCATGCGCTCTAGCCTTAAAGATGCGCGGATTGCTGCGATTTTGGACGGTCCGTTCAATTACGTTGGCAAAGCTTTAGGTACTTTTGATGCGCCTAGTATGCAATTTTCTGTAAAAGTTCACACTTTAGTTAAGGCAGATCAAAAGTGTGCTAGTGTTTCGGCGGCTTCTGTTATTGCAAAGGTGACTCGAGATTCGTTGATGATTGATTTAGCACAAAATCCAAAATATGCTGTTTACGATTGGGCGCATAACAAGGGCTATGGTTCTAAAGCGCATAGGGATGCGATTTTGGAGCATGGCGCTAGCGATTTGCACCGTTTGAGTTGGCATTTGGGGTAGATTGCAATCTACAATTCGGCGTGTTGATGCCTGGCGTTTAGCGTAATCTTATGTGTTGTAAAAAGTAGCGAATCTGTGTGTTAGAGAGTGCTTGTAAAAGTGCATTTTACGGGTTTGAAAAGTGACTTATAGTGTTTTAAGAGTTTAGATGTTAGATGTGCTGTGAGTATTAGATTTGTTTGATGTTTAGATATTTAGATGTTTGGCTTCTTTTGTGTTTGTTTGCACTGGTTAAATGTGTTCGCTCTTATGCATAATATAGCTACGTTGATTTTGTAGGTTTTATGAACAAGAAAAGGATAGTTAAATGATTAGTCGTTTCTTTGCTTTTGTTCCAGGTGTTAAACATCTGGTTGCCTTAAGAGCGGCGTGTCTTGCTATATCTTCTCTTGCAAACATCGGTTTTGTGTATGTTTGTGTTGGCATTCTTTCGCCTATTTTGATTCCAGCAAAATATACTGGTAAATCTTTGCTTAGCTCCGTTGAGCTAACGTCTTATTTGATTTCGCTTGTTGGTATTTTGATTATAAAATACGTTGCTTTTCATCAATCTTGTATTTTTTCTACCGAGATTGGCACTCGCGTAGCTATGAAGCTTCGACCGAAGATGTTGCGGTCTATGATTTCGCTCAGTTCGGCTAATCGTACTGATTCTGTTGAGTATTCTTCGATTTGCGTAAATGAAGATATTGCTTGGGTTCAGCGTTGGGCTGGTTTGCTTTTGCCGCAAATTTTTGCAGCTTTTCCTATGCCTTTTGCTGTTAGCATTGCGTTGTTCTCAATCAACACTTATCTAGCGAGTATTTGCCTCGTTGCGGCCGTTTTTTCTGCTTTAGCTCTTTGTACTGCGCTTTATAACGTTCGTGTTTTGTTGCGTTGTTTGTGTGCTTTTTTGACGTATTTTATGGTTGCTGTTGCTGTTGTTTGCACGGTTTGGCTTCTTTCGGTTAGGTCTGTGGGTCTTCCTGCAGCAATGCTAACTTTGCCGCTGCTTATGTTAAGTGTGGATCCAATTCGCAGAGTTGCTAATTGCATGCATATTAAAAATCGTGCTGTTTCGGGGCTAAATAATATTGGCGATTTGTTCAAAAGTGTTGCTGCTAATGGTGGTTCTTCCAATAATTCATCTACTTTAGATTCCGATTTGGATTCCGAATATTCACAATCCGTGCTAGAAAAAATAGACAATAAGTCGTCTTTGAGTATTCCAGATGGCGCTAGCAACGTTTCTCTTCATGTTCGTTGTAATTTTGTTAAGAATAATCGTCCTTTGCGAGCATCCTTTAATGTTTCTAGTGGAAAACTGAATGTAATGCCAAGCGAGTATTACGATTTAGTTGCGCACAACGTTCTTAATGGCGTTACTTTTAGCTCTAAATCAAACGTTGCTCTATCTTACAGTGATAGTTATGCTCTGCCTGATTTAGGTACGGATTCGCCATTTGTGGCATCTGATTTTGGCGATATTGCTGGAAATCCTTCTTATATAACTCTAAATAATGTAGATCCTGGCGCGTTGGCAGATCTTGTAACGATTGTTCGCAAGAATAGTCACCTGTTTTCTGCCACTTTGCGAGAAAACTTACTGATGGCGTCTAAAAATGCTACTACAACGTCTATGTGGCAGGCACTTGGGGCTGCTCGCGTGGATGGTGTTGTTTATGCAGATTACAACGGTTTAGACTTGCGAGTAGAAAATATTCATGCCGAAAATAAGCAAGATATTCTTAGGCGACTTGTTATGGCGCGCGCGCTGATTCGCCGCACTCCTGTATACATTTTTGACTATTCTTCCAAAGATATTAGTGCTAAAGAAGCTAAAACCTTATGTGATGTTTTGCGCAAAATTGCCAAAAAAGCAACTATTCTTGTGTTTCTTCCAAGCGATAGCTACGCCACTAGTGCAGACAATTTAGTTAAAGTTAGTGTGTTTAGTGATTCGCGTGCGCGAGCTGCATCTGTAGGCGCACTAAGTGATGATTCAAACGGAGATTTACGCGCGCAAAGTGGCAATGCAATTGGCGATGCAAGTAGCGATGAGCATGAAAATGAGCGTGAAAATATTGCGCATAATAGTGGCAAAAAATCAAAAGTGTCTTACTTAAAGAAAGCATTATTTGCTATTCTCAGTGCCTTCTCAACTGTAATAAATATTGTTTGTGCTTTGTTGATTCCTGTTTGCGCAATTGCAGCAATGTTTGCTATAGCAAGCAGGCCGCTTTTTGGCTTAGGTGTTAAAGACTACGTTCTTGTTGTAGTTGTTTGCGCATGCTTAAGATGCTTAACACTTGTTGCGTCTTTTGCAGGACTAGACCTTCATCACGCTCACTTACACAAGGCAGGTCTTAGTATGAGCGTTGGAATGATTCTTTCGATTATTCCAGCAATCGTTTTGCTAAGCTACTTTAGTGTTCAAATCGCGATTTTTGCGTCTGTGATTTGTTTGCTAATCGTGTTTGTAATCCCAGGATTGTTTAGTTTGAGCCTTAAAAGCTTTATTAATAAAGTTCATTTAGACCAAAAAATGGTTGAACTAGAAGTAGACGATGTAGAGCTTGGTTTGCAAGAAGTATTGGCATTCCGTCAAGGAGATTATTGCGTTAAGCGAGTTGTTGACTCAATGCGAAAATTGGCTCAGCAACGCGTAAGATTATCGCGCAAAGTCGGCAGAATGCAAGCGATTCTTATGTCGGTTTCTCTTATTGGAATTGCAAATGCAATAATGCTTGTTTCTAGTACAATCCACCCACTTGTAACTAAGAATCCGCAATGGAACGTTGTGTACGCAGTTATGGCAATCATTATTCTTATTAGCCTTATTCAGCAAGTGCTCAACATTGTTATACGTCGTATTCCTTGGGTTGTAGATATTAATCATGCTGCGCAATCGTAGTAATAGTAGCGGTCGTGGCGGTCGTAGCAATCGTAGAGTAGGTGATGCGCGCTATAGTAACGCTCCAATCTCTAGGAGCGTAACGTCTTTTATATGGCTTATTGCTCTCGCGATTCTTGTAGGAATTGTTATTGGCTTAGTTTTGCCTAAACTTAACCAAGATGTTGGGAATATTACTGGAGAATACGTTGCCAGTGGAGATGCTGCAGAAAAGCTTAGTAAGCTAAAAGTAGATAAGTCGCATGCTTCTGGATATAACAGAAGCGTTTTTGGGTATAGAACTACAGACGATGATAAAAACGGTTGTGATGTTCGAGAAGACGTTCTTGCGCGCGATTTAACGCATGTTCGCTTTAAGTATGCGGGATCTTGCAAAGTAGCGTCTGGGCTTTTACACGACCCATATACAGGATTAGATATTAACTTTGTGCGAGGCAGAAAAACTAGCGCGCTTGTTCAAATTGATCACGTTGTGGCTCTAGAAAACGCTTGGCAATCGGGTGCTTGGAAGTGGAATCGCGCTAAGCGACTTAAGTTTGGTAACGATATGCTGAACCTTCTTGCTGTGCAAGGAGCAGCAAACCAAGAAAAAGGCTCTGCTTCTGCGGCCTATTGGCTTCCATCTAATAAGTCTTTTAGATGCGGTTATGTAGCTAGGCAGATTGCTGTTAAGTATAAGTACGACCTTAGCGTTACAAGCGCCGAAAAGCAGAGTATGGCGTCTGTTTTGCACGGGTGTTCTGCGCAAGAGCTGCCTACAAAGTAGTGGCGTTTTGAGCAACAAGCGCAAATGTCAAAAACAAAAGTGTGCAAACCAAAACTGATTTGCACACTTATTAATCAACGTTAATATCAAAGGCTTAAAGCTCTGTTAGGCTTAGGCTTTTAGGCTTCCCACTTAGTAGGCTCAATAACCTCTTTGCCGCCCATGTATGCTTGCATAGCTTTTGGAATATCAATCGAACCATCTTCGTGCTGATGATTTTCCAAAATAGCAACAAGCCAGCGAGTAGTAGCCAAAGTGCCATTAAGCGTGCTAACTGGGCGAGTTCCGCCATCTTCTATGCGCTCGCGAACATTCAAGCGACGAGCCTGATACTCAGTGCAATTAGAAGTAGAAGTAAGCTCGCGATAACGGCCTTGCGTTGGAACCCAAGCTTCGCAGTCAAACTTGCGCGCAGCAGAAGAGCCAAGGTCGCCAGCAGCGGTGTCAATAATGCGGTAAGGTACTTCCACCTTAGCGAGCATCTCTTGCTCCATGCCGAGTAACTTTTGATGTTCTGCGCGAGAATCTTCTTGCTTGCAATAAACGAACATCTCTACCTTATCGAATTGATGCACGCGAATAATGCCGGAAGTATCTTTTCCAGCAGCACCAGCTTCTCGGCGGTAGCAGCTCGACCAACCGCAGTAGCGCAAAGCGCCATTGCTTAAGTCAAGGATTTCATCTTCGTGCATGCCAGCAAGAGCAACCTCGGATGTGCCAACTAAGTATTGGTCATCTGGTTCGCGAAGGCGATAAATCTCGTCTGCGTGAGAATTCAAGAAGCCAGTTCCGCGCATAACTTCTGGTCGCACAAGCGTTGGCGTAATCGCAAGCGTAAAACCATGCTCTTCTGCTTGGTCTACAGCCATTGTAAGCATTGCGATTTGCAAGCGTGCTACAGCTCCGCGCAAGAAGTAGAAGCGAGAGCCTGCAACCTTAACGCCTCTGCGCATATCGATTCCAGCAACGCCAGTTCCAAGAGTTAAGTGATCCTTTGGTTCAAAGCCTTCTGCTGCAAAGTTGCGAGGTGTGCCAACCTTCTTAACTACAACGTAGTCGTCTTCTCCGCCTTCTGGAGCTTCGTCTTCTACAATGTTAGAAAGCTTCCACATTGCTGTTGTGTAGTCTGCAGTAGCTTGCTCGGATTGAGCCTTAAACTGTGCAACTTTTTGCGCTAACTCTTTTGTTTGTGCAATAAGTTCGGCTTTTTGATCTGCACTTGCGGCTGCTACCTTTTTGCCGATTGCTTTTTGATCGGCTCTAGCTGCCTCAAATGCCTTTAAGCTTGTGCGGCGCAAATCATCTGCGCGAAGCACTTCATCGACAAGTTCTACGGACTCGCCACGCTTGCGTTGCGACTCCTTAACTACGTCGGCATGTTCACGAATAAATTGGATATCAAGCATGTTTTCTAGCCTAGTGCCGCAAGGCGACAGATGATGCTAATAACTATAGTGCAAATGAGTACGTGTTCGTGTAAAATTTATTAAATCTTGTTTTAAGGAGTAAAAATGGCACTTATTCACGCTACTCAAGAAGATTTTGAGAAGATTGCAAGCACCAACGAGGTAGTTGTTGTTGATTTTTGGGCCACTTGGTGCGGTCCTTGCCGCGCTTTTGGGCCGATTTTTGAGCAAGTAAGCGCAAAGTTTGAAGATGTTCCGTTTGTTAAAGTAGACATTGATCAGTCTCCAGATTTGGCGAGTGCAGCTGCGATTAAAGCGGTTCCAACAGTTATGGTTATTAAGCGCGGAGATGTTATTTATCGTCAAGCTGGCGCTTTGCTTCCAGCTGATTTAGAAGATTTAGTTAATCAAGCTAAGGCTTATGATTCTAGTAAAGATGATGAAAATAATAAAGATAATGAAGGTGATTCTGTAAGCGAGTAAAGCGAATTTAATAAGAGTGTGAAATAATCGCAAGAACCTTGATTTTTAGCGCTTCTCTTTACATAAGACTACAATTATATATACTTTGTGCAAAAAGTCGTATAACTAAAGATCGTATAAAAGATCGTATAACGTTTTAGATTTACACTTTGCACTAACTTCTATCAAGGAGAGTTATGACAAGTCACAGAAAGAAAACTGTTACGCTTACTTCATTGAGCATGCGTCAATGGGCAAGAGTTGCAGCAATTTTTGTTAGTATTGTGGCTGTTGTAGTTCTTGGAATTGTTTCTCGAAACTTTTATTCTGGTTCCAAATCAAATTCCGCAAAGTCTTATGTAACCGCCTATTCGGCTACAGATAGCGAAAATCAGGTTTCTCGTGGTGCATACAGAAACTCGCTTAAACCATCTAAAAAAGGCGCAACTTCTTATATTACTGTAAATATAAATGGCCATCATCGCGCGGTTTTTGGAACAGATTTTACAAATGTTAAGTCCGTTTTAGAAGCGGGAGACATAACTTTGGATTCACACGACGTTGTTACGCCGTCTCTTGATTCAAAGGTTAGCGAATCTACAGTTATAACTATTAAGCGTGCGGGAGCAAAGTTAGAAACTTCCGACGAGCCTATTGCGTTTAATACGGTTAAAAAAGAGACATCTGCTCTTCCAAAAGGCACGGAAAAGGTTAAAGAGCAGGGCGCGCCTGGTGTTATGGAAACAAGCAAAATTGTTACGCGTGCAGGTAAGAAGATTTTGTCTTCCAATGTTTTTGTATCTTTTGTTAAGCAAGCTCCAAAAGATAGGGTTGTTCTTGTTGGAACTGGCGGTGCTAGTGTAGATTCTGATTTTGCTGCGTCTATTGGAACCACTGTTCCAGCAGGCGAGATGCAAGAGTGGGCGCATTCGTGGCTGCTTTCAAACGGATATAGCGAGGCTGATTTTACTGCTACCGTGTTTATTATTTCGCACGAATCAGGCTGGCGCGTAAACGCTATGAATCCTTCTGGCGCATACGGTTTGCCACAAGCTTTGCCTGGAAGAAAGATGTCTTCTATGGGAGCCGATTGGGCAACTAATTATCAAACTCAGCTTCGTTGGTTCTGGAATTATTGCAATGGTCGTTATGGGTCGATTCAAGGCGCGTATAGGCATTGGTTGTCGCATCGAAGCTACTGATTTGGCGTGTAGCTACTGATTTGGCGTGTAATGAATCTTTTGAGAATCGTTGGTTTTTGAGAATCGTGTGTTTGTAGTTTGTAGTTTGTAGCTTTGTAAACAACAAACTCACGGAGTAGACTTATAGGCTTGTTTTAAGGCGATTATTGTAGAGTCGAGTATGTTTCTTGGTTTTGCAATAATCGCTGATTATTTTATGCGTGTTTTGCAAATATGGAAGGAAGTTTAAGTGACAATATTGCCTAGAAAATCATGGTTTAATAAGAGTAGTGACTCTGCTAGCAAGTCTTATAAATGCAAGCCTTTTGGGAATTTGCGTGAACTTAGCCATGCTCTTGTTGGTGAGCAAGCGTATAAGAACAATCGTCTTACGCGAGCAGCCTTGGTTTCTTTGGCAATTCTAACTTTTATAACTTTTATTGGTAATTTTGCGCAATTGCAACTTACGGCCGCGCTGCCAACTATTGTGCACGAATTTAACATTAGTGTTACTACAGGTCAGTGGCTTACGTCTATTTTTCAGCTGATTATGGCTATTATGGTGCCGCTTACTGCGTTTTTAACTAGGCGATTTTCCACTCGTCAAATCGTTATATCGTCTATGATTCTTTTTACGCTCGGCTCAATTATGGCATGGCTTAGCAATGACTTTATTATGGCGCTTGCTGGCCGAACTTTAGAGGCGATTGGCACGGGAGTTATGTGGCCAGTGTTGCAAATCACCGTGTTTTCCGTGTATCCAGTAACGCGGCGCGGAATGGCAATGGGCAGCGTTGGAATGGCTATGAGCATTGCTCCAGCAATCGGACCAACTGTTGGCGGCATGCAAACCGATTTTAACGGGTGGCGTTCAATCTTTTTGTCACTTAGCATTATTGGCGTAATTTCTATTGTTCTTTCTGCGTTCTTCTTGCACAATTTTGGCGAGCAAGATCGCAGCGCAAAAGCCGACTTTTTCTCCGTTGGACTTTCGATTATTGGCTTCGGCGGCGTTATGTTTGGCTTTACAAACATTGAAGCGTACGGAATTTCTAGTGCGTTTTCTTGGGCGCCTATGCTTGTTGGTACGTGCGGAGTTGCATGGTTTATTATGCGACAATTGCGCGCGCACGCGAGTGGTAAGCAACCACTACTTGGCATTAACGTTTTGAAGAATCGCTATTTTACAATTGGAACGGCTTGCGCATGCTTAACGTTCTTTGCGTTTAGCTCGATTATGGTTGTTATTCCACTCTATATTCAGTCGGATCGCGGTTTTTCCGCCACTATGAGCGGACTCGTGCTTTTGCCTGGCGCGTTTGGAATGGCCATTTCGCAATACTTTGGTGGGCGCATGCTCGATCGTTTTGGCGTGCGGCCAGTGGCAATGGCTGGCTCGTTGATTTTGCTTTTTGGCACAGTAATGATGAGTCTTATAGACATGCATACGTGGATTTGGTGGATTTCTATTTGGCAATTTACGCGTCAAATTGGTATGGGATTCTTGCTTATGCCTGTTACAACGTGGTCGTTAAACTGTTTGCAACAAAGCGAGCTTGGCGACGGGTCGGCTGTGACTAATACAATGCGCCAGCTTTGGGGTGCGATTGGTGCGCCTGTGCTTGTTGTAACAATGGCCACCTTTACGCAATGGCATCACTTGCTTACGGGTGTTGGAAGCGCGGATAATGTTGCGGCTAGTATTTTTGGCGTGCAATGGACTTTGAGAATTAGCGCGATTATTACGGCTATTATGGCGTTGATTGTTATTTTTGGCGTTAAGGGAGAAGGCGCTGGTTCTGCTCATCAGCTTGCGCGCAGGGCGATTGACCGTATGCGCGTTTTGCACATTCCGCACGCATCGGAGCATAAAGACGTTATGCACGATCATACGCATCATCAATACTGATATTTTTGCGCGCGCTTAGACCGCGCGAACGAAACGCCTCTTTCGCTGCGAAAAATCTCGAATCTCTACAGTGCTTGGTAATGCACACTTTTTACAAGCATTTGTTCGTTTTGCCAGATTTTATGCGATTTTTGTTAAATACCTAACGTTTTGAGCCTAGAAACGCTCATCTGCGTTTGTTTTTTGCGTTTACTTGTGCGATAATGTTCACATGATTTCTTCACAGCGTCAACAATTGATTTTGAGCCGCCTTCGCACCAGGGGGGCCGTGCGTATTACCGCTCTTTCTAAGGAACTCGCCGTTTCTGCAATGACAATTCGCAGGGATATTGCGGAGCTTTCGGATCGCGGTCTTCTAAAACGCGTGCACGGTGGTGCTGTTACAACTAACACGCTTCTTTCAGAGCCGCTGTTTTCCGTAAAGTCGCAGATGGATATGGGGCTTAAAGATGCAATCGCCACTAAGGCGGTGGATTATGTTCAGCCAGGGGATGTGATTGCAATAGGTGGCGGCACAACCGCGTACGTGTTTGCGCAGCATCTTCTTGAGTCGCGCAGGGCGTCTGGAATCACGATTCTAACAAATTCGATTCCAGTTGCGGAGCTTGTTCAAGCGCTTGAATCCAAAGATATTGAGGTTATTGTTACGGGCGGTGTGATTACGCGTTCCAACTCGTTGGTTGGGCCTATTGCCGATAAAGTTGTTTCGTCTTTGCGCGTAAACACAGTATTTTTGGGCACGCATTCCGTGAGTTTGCCTCGCGGGTTCCTTATGCCAAATTCGCTGGAAGCCGCTACAGATATGGCTTTGATGGATATTGCGGATCGCACGATTATATTAACGGATCATACTAAGTGGACTTGCACGTCGCTTTCGCTTTTTGCGCGATTTGACCAGGTTGACACTGTTATTACAGACGATTGCTTAGATGCTGATTCGCAGCTTCGCACTCGCGAGCTTGTTAAGAATCTAGTTCTTGCGCCAACGGTTACTGGTGAATAGCTTGCATAAGAATAGCTTGCGTGCGCTTTGACTACGCTCGCGGCGATCTGTCTTCGCGCAGCTAACCTGCGCTAACGATTCTCGAGTAAATTAACTCCGCACTTTGTACGTGATTTATGTCAAATTTGGTACAAAGTGCGGAGTTATTTTCTGGGTTTTGTACGCGCGACGATCTGCCTTTCGCAAGTTGGAAGTCTACTTCCAAGTTTAGTGCAAAATGGTAAAAGTTGGAAGTCTGCTTCCAACTTACGCAAAACTAGATCATGTTTGGAAGTCTACTTCTGACCACTCTGTAATGCCGTTAGTATAAAAATACTCTGATTAGTAAAAGCATAAGGTGTTGACCTGCTTTTAGAACTAATATTTGCGGTCAAAAAATTTGATTGCAAATATTTCAACTCAGATTTGTTTAATTGAAACATAAAGTTGTTATCAAATTTTTCTATGTTATTTTTACTTGCTGATTGAACTCTCTTGTACTGTACCCATAGATTTCAGCAAGCTCAAAATCAAGCACAAAATAACATACTTACTGCAATAAATTATGACCGGAGCGCTGAGCCGCTTAGCGTAGAAGACGTGAGCGCAGCTAATCTGCGCGAACGATTACTTTCCTTGTAGTGTGTTTGTGCCGAATTTCGGTGTTTTTTGATACAAACGCACTACATAAACACACAAAACTGTAGTGTGTTTGCATTTGATTTACTACATGACTTGCCTTCTCGCTTAGGCCGCGCTAACGATAAACCAGCATCATTCTCAGTTTTTTATAGTGCGACACGCGCGAAAAGCTTTCCTTAAAAAAACCTGGGAAAATTCTTCAAAAACCTTGAAATGCGTATTTTTACGGTTTAAGCGTTGTTTATCCACAAATTTTACGGCGAGTGTGGCTTTATTGTGGATTAGTTTGTGTGTAACATCATTTTTTTCGGTTTAGCATGTGTGGCTGGGGCTTGACTTTTTCAAACAGGGGGGGGGGTATGTTAATAGCAAACATGGCCGCACCTAGTTTGGCTGTGTGCCACGATTCGTTTTGGATTGTGGAGCAAATTTTTCTATGCGCCCCTAACGCATAGGAGAAGAAGAAAGGAAATTAAAATGATGAATAAGAAGGCTATCGCCGCTTTCGCTGCTGGCGCAACTTTGCTTGCCGGCTTCGCAATGGCAACCCCAGCATTCGCTGCTGAAGCTAAGGCTCCTGAAGCTGTAAAGACTCCAACGACTGCTGATTTGAAGAAGCAGTATGATGACGCCGCTAAGACGCTTGAGGGCATGACCAAGCCTGCAGATAAGGATAAGCCAACTAAGCCAACAGATGCTGGTATTGGCGATTACATTAAGACTGTGGATGGTGTTGACGTTCTTAACCCAGACAAAAAAACTGACGTTAATATGGATCTGTACAATAAAGCTAAGAAGTATACAGAAGACTTGGCTGCGTACAATAAGAAGGTCGCGGATTACGCTGCTCAGGATACCAAGGTAAAGGAACTCCATGCTCAGTATCTTGCTTCCTTGGAGAAGGATGCTAATACTCCAAAGGCTGAGGATCCATCTGATGCTGATTACACTGCTGCTTTGCAGGCTGCGTCTACTAAGCTTCAGGCTGCCGATAAGAGCGTTCGCGACGCTTTTGCTAAGGCTAACAAGCTTGACGGTGAGTTGAAGGCTGCTAAGGCTAAGGCTTCTGCTGCTTTGAAGGCTTATACTGATTTCCAGAATGAGCATTCCGATGATATGTCTAAGCGTGATGCGGCTACACTTGGTCGCTTGCAGAAGGCTAAGGAAGATGCTGACGCTGCTGTATCTAAGCTTGAGGGCAAGGTTAGCGACGCCAAGGGCAAGTATGATGAGGCTTTCGGCAAGTATGATGTGGCTTTCGGAGCTTACGAGAAAGCGTATGGTGATGCTAAGAATCATAAGGAGTCTTTGGTTCTTGGTTTTGTTGCTCCAGAGACTGCTAAGTTGCTTCGTAGTGACTTCCAGTATGGTGTTGGTTTTGTAGGCTCTTCTGATCCATTCGTTGCTCCTGGTGCTCCAGCTGGCCAGCCAGGTAAGCCAGGTGCTCCAGCTGCTGGCGCAAACGGTGCTGCTGGTAAGGCTGGTGCTAAGACTGAGGTTGAGAACAAGAAGGACAAGGACAAGCGCGGTAACACCCACACTGGTACTGGTGTTGGCGTAACTTTGACTGCTTTGGCTGCCACTATGCTTGCTGGCATGGGTGCTGCTGTTCGCAAGGCTCGTCACTAAGCATTGCGCGCGCACTGGTGTTCGCTGGTGCGCGTGTAAAAAATAGGCTTGCGTTAGGCGGCGGCGCGTGTTTTGCGTGCTGCAGCTTGCACGTGGGGTTTAGAGTTTGCTCGGTTTGCCGAAATTTCCTTTTCTTACCGTGTAGGTTCTTTATTCTGCTTGCAGGTGCTTAATGCTTGTTGCTAGAGATGGTTTTCCGCTAGGGACGGGATTCTGTTCTTTAGTATTAAAGGCTTGTTAGGTTTCTAACAAGCCTTTTTGTTTTCCAGTCTAATGTAGTGTGTTTGCATCAAAAAACCGAAATTCAGCACAATCGCACTACTACAATTGCACTACGGTGTTTGTGGCTTCTCGCGCTGATTATAGCTACAAAAAGCGTCTACTGGTTTATCAAACTGCTTTTAGGCATAGTTATACTTGTTTCTAAAGTATATTTGTCTATAAAAGATGGTGTTATCTCTTCTCTAGAATTCGAATAATTTGCAGCGTAGGCCGCAATTTCTGCTGCTTGGTTTGTGGTGTAACCATATAGCATATATGCTGCTAGTGCTGATACAAAAGCATCACTGCAGTTGCTATACTTCTCGATGTTGGGTTCGTTGCTATTTACTATTTTTTCTTCTTTGTAATCAGATAGTAAGTATCCTTTATGCAGCATATTTATAATTACTGTTTTTACGCCTTTATTTATAAAAGATGAGGATTTTTCTTTTGCTATTTCCTCAATTCGATCAGTGTTTTTACTATCTATATTCGTAAATAAAATATCTATTTTATCTATTATTTCTTTCGGTATGTTTTCGGATGAAACATGATTGAATATGATTTTTGCACCAGCTTTTTTAGCGATTTTGCACGCAGATATTATTGCATCGACAGGTATATCTGATTGAATTATGCAATATGCTGTGTTTTCAAACAAATTAGCTCTATCTTGTATGTTTGATTGATTTAATGTGCTATTTGCGCCAGATATTACAGATGTTATTGAATCTCCGCAAGCGTCTACTAATGTGTACGCTTTTCCAGTGTGAGATTCATGTTTGCGTATTACGCCAGATGAATCTATTGCCCATTGTGAAAGTGTTTTATATATTTTGTCTGCATCCAAGTCGTATCCAACATTTCCTATTAGGGTTACACGTTGGCCAAGATTAGATACTGCTATAGCTTGGTTTATTGCGCTACCGTTTGGATAAGTTTTAGAAGTTTGAACATTAATGCTTTCATTTTTACTTGGCAAATTTTGCACAGATAGGCATGTGTCTAGGTTAATAGATCCTATAATTGTTATCTTTTGTTTTCTTAGCTGAGATGGTGATCCTATAGTTCTTGTGTTGTCCAGATGGAATTCTTGAACGAAAGAAGTCTTTGACTCATGTCTTTTTTCTATTTCGTCTATAAGCTTGCTGCACAAGTATGACCCAAAATCAGCGTTGCGGATTGTATATGTAGATATTTCAGAGTTTTTTGCCAATATAGGCTGTTCGTTTGTGTCGTTTTTTATGGATACGAGTGACACGTCCTCGGGAATGCTTCTATTTAGAGAAGTCATTAACTGTTGAAATTCTAAAGCTTTTCTATAATGAGAAGACACGAGCGCAGTAATAGAGTGATCGCTTATTTTTTCTACTAACTTGTCGTTGAGGTCAAAAAATATTCTGCTTTCGTCAAAATCGAGGTGATGGTCAAATAAGCATGATTTGAATCCGTTAAGAAAATCTTTTGTTCTTCTTCCATCTGTCATTAAACATCCTATTGATGTGTGACCATGCGATATTAGTTGTTCCGTCAGTTTATATGCTGCATCTGAATAGGGCAATAATAGTGATTCGTCGCCTCCTATTGATCCAATAGTTAGCCATGGTATTTCGTGTTCAATTCCTTTTAATTTATTAAAGCTTTCTTTGCTTACTGGCTCCCATATAACACCGTCGATTTTGTGTTTGCTAAGCGCGCTTATATTTTTACTTTCTTGTTCTATGTTTGAATAGCTATTGAAAACTACTGTTCCATAGCCTGATTGTTGTGCTGTTTGTATTATTCCGTCTAAAGTTGTGTCAAAAGATATTGAAGATCTAAGAATTACTGCAATATGCCAAGTTTTTGATTGCGACGATATTTTTGCATATGGAGTGTAGTGATATTGTCGTATTACAGATAAGACGCGCTCGCGAGTTTCAGAACTGATTGAATCATCTTTACTGTTAACAATTTTTGACACAGTTGATGCTGAAACTTTGGATAATCGAGCTATGTCTTTAATGTTCATTTGATTCCTTCTTTTTTGTCTTCAAAGATATAGTTTATTCATAACTGTGCATTATTGACAATAAGTATTTATTATTCTAAGATGAATTATGAAAACTGTTTAGGAAACAATTTTCATACAGTGTTGTTTTGTTGAAATTTTGAAAGAATTAACAACTTTGCAAGACTTATCAACATTTTGTTGAAGGGTGGTGCATGATGGCAAAGAAGCTATTATTTATTGAGAATATTAAGAATCAATTCTCAACTAAATCGTTAGTTTTGATTCCTATTGCAGTAGGTATAAATCTTATTGGCGGCACTCTGTGCTCAACGCTAAAGCTCCCTCTGTTTCTAGATATGATTGGAACTATGGTAGTTGCCTGCTTATCGGGACCGTGGGTTGCTGCCTTAACTGGGTTCTTAACAAATGTATTTTTAGCATTGGTGGCAAATCCAGTTAATTTACCTTATGCGGTAGTTAGCGTTTTATGTGGTCTTGTTGTTGGTTATATGGTTAAGGCAGGTTTATTCAAAAAGTGGTGGGGTGTTCTAATTGTTTGGGTTGTTGTAACCTTAGTAAACGCCGTTTCTGCATCACTTATAACAGTATTTGTTTTTAGTGGAGCAACTGGCATTAATGGAACCTCGGTGCTTACTGCAACGCTTGTTGTAGCAATGAAAAATATTTTTGCTTCTGTATTTTCATCATCAATTATTGAGAACCTATTAGATAAGGGAATTGCTGTTGCTGTTGCCTACTTTATTGTTAAAAAGGTGCCTAAGAGGTTCTTAAGTCAATATGCTGCAGGCAATTCAGATGATTCGGATAATTCTGATGAATCAGATGAATATGATGAAGATTCTGTTGATTAATTAGTTTTTTGTCGAAGAAGCTGATTTAACAATCTTGAATCAGCTTCATGGTTTTATGGTTTCATAAGTTTAACGAGGGAGTTATGTTGCAATGAGTGATAATAAAAGTTGTTTAACATGGCAGCGTTGCGATAATAATCCTGTTTCTATGCTGAATCCTATAACAAAAATAATTGCTATTTTTACTTTAGGAATCTCATCTATGGCATGGCCAGATCCTTGTCTAGGAATTGCATTTATTGTAGTTCTTTTTGTTGTAGCAATTATTGCAAGGATTGTTGTTCCATATGTAAAACTTATGTTTGGCTTTGGAATACCAATGACATTAATGCTTATGTTTATACAAGGGCTATATAGTCCCAGTAATAAAACCTTTATAGCGGATTTTGGATTTGCAAAACTTGGTCTCGAAGGAATGATTTATGCGGGAAGAGTAGTAGTTACTGTTCTAGTATTTTTGGGCAGTTTTTACATTATGAATAAAACTACTTATATAGGCAGTATGGTCGCTGCTTTAACTGGTATAGGTCTTCCTGCAAAAATAGGTTACTTAGTTTTAGCAAGCTTAAATGTTGTTCCGCAAATGCAAAGACGAATGTCTGTTATTAGCCAGGCTCAAAGCGCTAGAGGGTTAAAAATGTCTGGAAGTGCGATTGGCAGATTGCGTGCGCTAATACCTTTACTTGGGCCTGTTGTTTTAAGCTCTTTGACTGATGCTCAAGAGCGAGGAATGACATTAGAAACGCGTGGCTTTGGTGTAAGTGGAGTAAAAAGAACAAGCATAGTAGAAGTCCAATGGAGAGTTTATGACTCAGTTTTGACTTACATGTTATTACTAATTCTTGCTATCTCTTTAGTCTTGTCTACCTGTTTCTATGTTGGAATTATTCCTTATTATGGGGGTCTAAAATGAATAATATTCTCTCCGTAAAAGATTTTTCATATAGATACAGCGGTAGTAAGAAAAGTGCATTAAAACATATAAGCTTTGATGTTAAAGAGGGAAGCTTTTTATGTATCATAGGCGCTAACGGATCTGGTAAATCAACATTATGTAATGCATTAGTTGGTTTAATACCGCATTATTTTGTTGGCAAATCGCGTGGAAAAGTGTTTGTTGACGGCAATGATGTTTCTTCTTCTAGTGTAGCTAAACTTTCTAAAACAATCGGTCTAGTATTTCAAAATCCGTTTAATCAACTTAGCTACACTTCGGGCACTGTTGCAGAAGAGCTTGCATATGGATTATGTAATCAAGGTGTTGCTCGTAAGGAGATGACTGAAAAAGTTATTCAAGTTGCAGAATTAATGCGTATAAGTGATATTTTAGACCGAAATCCTCTTGAGCTTTCGGGTGGACAGATTCAAAGAGTTGCATTTGGGTCAACTTTTATTATGGAACCTAAGATTTTGGTTTTAGATGAGTGTACAACACAACTTGATCCACTTGGCAGCGAGGAGATTTTTGACATTGTAAAACGTCTCAATAATAGTGGCGTAACTGTGATTATGGTTGATCACGATATGGAGCGCGTTGCAAGGTGCGCTGATACTGTTATGGTACTGGATAATGGCGAAGTTTTTACAAGTGGATCGCCTTATGAAGTATTTACAAATCCAGATATTACTAATCACGGAATTGAACCTCCAGATTACGTAAAGCTCGGTTTTGCTATTGCTAATTGCGGAGTAAATGTGACTAAAATTCCTATCACCGAGAATCAGGCAGTTGATTTTGTTAAAAGTAGCATGCGTTCTAATAAAAGTGAGGTTAACTCATGAAGTTAGATGTTATCAATCTTGTGCACGAATATAAATCGGGTCACAAAGCGCTTGATGGTGTTTCTTTTAGCATTAGCGGCAACGAGCCTGTTGCAATAATTGGTCAAAATGGCGCTGGTAAAACAACGCTTGTTAAGCATTTTAACGGTATTCTTAAAGCAACTTCGGGCAAAGTCTTAATTGATGGGATAAATGTTGATACTAAAGATACCTCTGAATGGGCTTGCGAAGTTGGGTATGTATTCCAAAATCCAGATGGCCAGCTGTTTTTAGAGAGTGTTCGTAAAGAATTTTCGTTTGGTCCAGAACAAATAAAAATGGATTCAAAATTAATCGAAGAACGCATGGAATTAGTGTCAAATCTTGTTGGTCTTAACAATAAGTTAGATATCCATCCTTTTGACCTATCTCTAACAGAGAAAAAATTCTGCACTATTGGCGCAATACTTATGATGGATCCAAAAGTCATTATTTTTGATGAGCCTACATGTGGTCAAGATGTTTTAGGAAATCTACGTCTTAAGAAGATTATAAAGACGCTGCAATCTCAAGGAAAATTGTGCATAACAATATCGCATGACATGAAGTTTGTTACGGAGAATTTTAGTCGAATAATTGTTATGCAGTCTGGAAGAGTTTTGTTAGATGGGCCAGCAGAGAAGGTGTTTTCTCAAACGGATATCTTGCGATTATCTTTTGTAACTCCTCCACCGATTACAAGAGTTGCGCAAAAAGTTGGTATGAATGGCACTCCATTTACTGTGCCAGCGTTTGTTGAATTGTTTAACAGTGAAAGGTGAATAATATGGCTGACGTTATTGTACAAATTTATGGAATCAGGACTGTGGAAGATGCGCGTATGGTTGTAAGTCTTGGCGCTAAGCATATTGGCGTAAGCTATGGGCATATTCAACATACTCCAGGTCAGTTGTCTTGCTCGCAAGCAAAAGAGATTTTTAATGGCGTGCAACCAGGTGCCGTAAGAATTGGCTTAACATGTTCGGAGAATATAGACGAAATTAGTGAAGACTTAAATTTAGCAATGCCAGATGTTTTGCATTTATCTGGAAACATAGAAGGTATAACTCCTGAACAAGTTGGTGAGTTAAAAAGTAGGTTTCCTGAGCTTCTTATTATGCAAGCTATACCTGTTCTTAAAGGCGTTCCTTTAGAAGAGCAAAAAGTTCTCCAATATGTTAAAGATTATGAAAAAGTTTCCGACTTCTTTTTAATAGACACAAAATCGCCAGATGCTAACGACATAGGCGCAACTGGAATTGAGCACGATAGGTCTATCGATAAGGAGATTATTGACTCTACATCTGTTAAATGCATTATTGCTGGAGGCCTTGATGCTTCTAACGTTGCTGATGCGATTCATGATACTAACCCGTATGGTGTTGACTCATTTAGTCTTACAAATTACAAAGACGAGCGTGCAAATACGTTGAGATGTAAGGATCCTGTAAAAGTGGAAGCTTTTATTAAGGCGGCGTTAAATGCATAATGTTATTGTTGTTGGCGATGCAAATGTAGATATTATAGTTCCTTATCCGCGATTTTTGAATGAGCAAAGAACTATTGTTAAGTATCCTGATGTATCTATTCAAGGTGGAGGTACTTCTGCCAATACTGCTGTTGCGCTTTCTAGATTAGCAGTTAATACATCTTTTGTTGGTTCTATAGGGAATGACCAATATGGTCGTTTTGTTTTAGATGATTTTGCTAAGGAAGGCGTTGACACAACCTATTTGCGCACGCATGCTGAGTTAAATACCGTTGGAGTGTTTGCGTTTGTAGATGAGTTTGGTGAAAGGTATTTGTGGGGTTGGCCAAGAGAGAGCCAATCCTTTAAGGTGCTAGATCTTGATGATCGCATTATGAATGCTGTTAGAAACTCTGATTGGATTCATTCTTCTGGTATGTGCCTTGTGTATAACACTTCTGCAAGAGATTCCATTACGCGCATATTTAGAGAGGCTTATAATCTCGGAATTCCTACTTCATTCGATTTGAATTTACGAGTTGATAATGGCGTATTAAATCCTGATTTTTATGATGCTTTGATGGGAATAATGCCATATGTAACTCATTTATTAGGTTCTGGTCCAGACGAGTTTTCTTATTTAGGAGATGATACATGGGAAAATAATGCAAAAGATTTATCTGTTAACGGACGTACAGTTGTTGCAAGAGATGGTGCAAACGGCTCTATAGGATTTAAGAATAGTAGCGTTATATCTGCTCCACCGTTCAATGTTGATGTTGTAGATACTATAGGTGCTGGCGATATTTATAACGCTGGTTACATAAAATCTATGTTGGATTGTTCTAATATTGAACGATCCTTACTGTATGGGAATGCTGTTGCTGCGTATTCAGTAGCGCATAAAGGTGCTAGGAATTCTCCTAATATCAATCAAATTAATGAATTTTTGTTGCATTATGATGTAAAAACTTTCAAATAACAATTGAGGTTATTGATTAATAAATAATGCAATAAATAATAAGTTACCAAACAATATGATAAGGAAGTCATTAATAATGAGTAATAAAAAGAAAGTAATTTTGGATTGTGATCCAGGTCATGATGATGCATTTGGAATAATGATTGCGGTTAAGCATCTTAATGTTCTAGGAATTACAACAATTGGCGGCAATAGTCCATTAGAAAATGTGACGACTAATGCAATTAAAATTCTTGAAGTTTTAGGCGAGGCAGATAATATTGGTGTTTACCCTGGGCATAGCTGTCCTATGGTTGCGCCTCTTGTTACTGCGCCTCAATTCCATGGTGTTACTGGTCTAGATGGTCCAGTTCTTCCAGATCCTGTTCATACGCCACAGAATAAGCATGCTGTAGATTTTATTGTTGACACAGTTATGAGCACGGATGATGTAACTCTTATAGCTACAGGTCCGTTAACAAACATAGCATCTGCAATAAATAGAGAACCTAGAATTGTTGATAGAGTCAAAGAAATATGCATCATGGGTGGGTCTGTTACTTTTGGAAATTGGACTCCATCGGCAGAATTCAATATTTTTGTTGATCCAGAAGCAGCATCTAGAGTGTTTAATTCTGGAATTCATGTAAAAATGACTGGAATTAATTTAACTCGTCAATGCGATCTTAAAGCAGAGCATGTTGCTAAATTTAGGCAAATTGGAACAAAAGCAGCAATGTTAGCTGCTGATTTAACTGAATTCTTTATAGGAACATGTGCTGAAGAAACAAATCTAACAGGCGCAACAATGCATGATGCTTGTGCTGTAACATGGATTGCTTTCCCTGAACTTATTAAGTCTGTGCCAATGCATATTGACGTTGAGCTTGATGGAAAGCTAACAAGAGGAATGACTGTATGTGATTACAGACATCTACGTGGCGAAAATCCAGCTGTTGATTTAGAGCGTACTCCAACTATGGAGCCAAGAGGTAAGGAACCTAACGCAGAAGCAGCTCTTGAGCTAGATTTCCCTGGATTTGTAGATATGCTTTACAAGACTCTTGAAAGTTATAACTAATTTAGTTTTAGAAACAGTATTAAGAAACGCTATTTATAAATATTGTTCATTATTAACAATCTATAAAGAAAGGGCTTGGGGTGAGGTATAAATTAATCCTTTGGGATTTTGATGGAACCATAGCCAGTACAAGCGAAGACGTGTGGCGTTCCATAAACTATGCCGCATGTGCTTGTGGGTCTAAGCTTCCTGAAGGATTTATATCTAATAGTTCTAATTTGAGTAAGTCAACATTAGAAATATTTAAGTGCCTCATCCCATATCCTGGATTTGAATTTTATAAAAAATTTGATTCAGATATTAGTAATCATTATAGGAATTTAAATAATTTTCATAGTACGCACATGTATGCGGGCATTGCTCGGCTTATTTTGAAACTTAAAAAATGCGGAGTAATAAATGCAATAGTTACGAATAAGCCATTGGATGCATTGGAAAAGATTTTGAATATAAAAAAATGGATTGAGCTATTCGACAGTTGGATTTCTCCAGATTCTTTGTATTCTGAATCGAAAGTTTATATGAGCAAGAAAGAAATGATTTCTTTAATGATTAGTAAATATAATATTAGCCCTTTTGATTGTGTATATATTGGAGATTCCTATAGCGACGTTGAGTCTTCTAGAGAAAATTGTGTTGATTGTATTGCTGTATCTTATGGAGACGGTGAAATCTCTGCATTGAAGTTGGCCAGGCCAAAGTATTTAGCTAATTGCGTAAATGACATTTCTTCAGTTCTATTTTCTTCTTATATTGCAAATGAAGAAAGAAACTCTTTGCTGGAGGTTCAGTAATCATGATTAATAATTTTGATCTTTGCATTGGAACTAAGTTTGTGTTTGGCAGGAATGCTCAATGTAAAGTTGGAAAAGAATTAAAAGATAGAGGTATATCCAAGGTTCTTCTTCATTATGATGGGGGAGAATACCTTTCACATATTCTTTTTGATATTAAAAATAGTTTGCATAAATACAATATTGATTTTGTTGATCTTGGTGGAGTTGAGCCAAATCCTAAGCTATCGCTAGTTAGAAAAGGTATTGAAGTTGTAAAAAATAATTGCATTGATGGCATCGTTGCAATTGGAGGTGGTTCGGTAATTGATTCTTCTAAAGCTATAGGTATTGGAGCTGCTGGTAATTGTGATGTATGGGATTATTTTACTGGGTTTGAGAAAGTAAAGTCTAGTTTGCCAGTGTTTTCTGTGCTTACTTTGCCTGCGTCGGGTAGTGAATCAAGCAAAGTAGTGGTTATAAATAATGACTCTGAGCATCTTAAGCTGCTTATATCTAATACAATAGTCAGACCTGTTGTTGCTTTTATGAATCCAGAACTAACTCTTAGCGTTCCAGCATATCCAACAGCATGCGGAATAGTAGACATGTTTAGTCATATTTGCGAAAGATATTTTAGCGATGATAACGATTTTGGGGTAGTGGATTCCATGTGTGAAGGTGTTTTGCGCACTCTAATTTCCATAGGTCCGCGCTGTTTGGAAAATCTGGAAAACTATGATTTGCGTGCGCAGATTATGTGGATTTCAACAATTGCTCAGAATAATACTTTTAGTATTGGTCGCAATGAAGATTGGTCTACGCATACGTTAGCGAATGAGATTAGTGCTCTATATAACACTCCTCATGGTGCAACATTATCTATAATCATGTGTTCATGGATGAAGGTTGCTTCTAGCAAGAATGCTAAGAGATTTGCTAGATACGCAAAAGAAGTGTTTGGCATTTCTACTGAAGCAAATGTTAGCACTGTAGATAGTGAATCTTATTTAGCAAATAAGGGAATTTTGGAAACTGAAAAGTTTTTCAAATCCTTAGGTATGCCTACGAGTTTTGAAGATGCGGGTTTGCCGAAAGATGGAATCGATAAGATGCTGAGTCAAATTGAGTTCTTTGGTGAAGATAATTCTATAGGTTCTGTTGCAAGGCTAAATCCAGATGATTGTAAAAAAATATATCAGCTTTCTATGCATAGGGAAATCTGTTAGAAAATTCGTTTTTTAGTGGGTTATTGCTGATTTAGCTGATTTATAAGTAAATGTTGTTGACATAAGTCAAATGAAGATTTGTGCCAGCGATGCTGCGTCAAAAATATAGGCGTGGTAAAAATATTCCATTTAATTGGAAGAATAGAAGAAAGGAATAGCCATGACTAAAGTTGAAGTCAGTGAGCGAACTAATGGCATTCCAGTTCCTGAAGAGGGAACTGAAGAGTTCGCAAAAATGAATAAAATGGCAAAAGTTGCAATTCCTGTTGTGCTCGCTATTTTTACTCTTGGCGTCTTGCAGCAGCAGGCTTTTGGAATGATTTACGTAAATATTGGAGACCAGCTAAAACAAGCAAACCTTGCTCCATTAATCACGTCTTTGCCAGGAATTGTCTTGGGTATTGTGTGCGTTATTTATGGTTCGCTTGGTGATTTTGTGTCGCTAAAGAAAATGATGACATTAGGAACTGTTGTGTTTGTTGCTGCATCGGTTCTTGGATGCTTTGGTCATCTTAATATTTGGATTGTAATTATTGCTAGGATTTTACAATCTGCTGGATGGCAAGTTTCTGGCTCTATATTCTTGGTGCTGGTTTCTAAGTATGTAGAAAAGGAGAAGCGAGTTATTTGGTACGGAATATTTGTTGCAGTATTCCGTGCTGCTGCCGCTTTGGGTGTATTCCTTGCGGGATATATGACCTTAGTTGATTGGAGAATTCTGTTTGGCATTGGCGTGTTGGCAGTGTTCTTGCTGCCAGTATTGCGTAGGAATCTGCCAGATGAACATTGCAAGGGCGCAAGGATTGATGTTATTGGCTTTGCGCTTATAGGTCTATTTGCAGCATCTGTAACTATGTTCTTTACAGATATGAATTATTTCTGGCTTGCTGCTTGCGTGGTGACGTTAATCGCATTTGTTGTTTATATAAATAAGGCTAAGAACCCATTCATTACACCTAAGATGCTTACAAATCCAGCATTTGCAATGACTATGGTTGTAATCTTTGTTGGATACTTCTTTAGCTACACTTTGAATGCAGGATGCAATGCTATTGGATTAAATGTTTATAAGATTGATTCTTCCCAAGTGTCTAATTGGCTTGTTTGGTCAATCATTTTAGCTGCGATTATGGGATTTGTTGCTGGTCCTATTATTCAAAAGATTGGACGCAAAGCTTCGGTAATTCTTGCTCTTGCGTGCATGGGATGCGGCTTGATTGCAATAGCTATTTTGATTCCTGCAGGCCAGGTTTGGGCGCTTGCTGTTGCTCCGTGCATCTACTACTTTGGCACTTCGTTCTTCTACCAGCCAATTGTTGATACTGCAACTTTGACAGTAGAACCTGAAGAATCTGGTAGAGCTTTAGGATTTAATGATTTGCTTCAAGCTATTACTGGTTCGATTGGTGTATCTTTATTCGGACAGCTTATGGCCAATGGCTCGATGAGCGGAGGATCTATGTTTGGAACAGCAAGCGGCCTTGCTTCCACATATGCAAACGTGTTTATGATAGGCGGAATTATCGTTCTTGCAGCTATGGTTATTTTCATCTTCTCTATGAAGATGATTTATAGCCATTCGCACGTTGAGAAAGATGAGGCGTAGTAGAGTCAGGTATTGTAGTCAGGTATTTTAGTAAATAAATTATTTATTGCCGTATTTAACTGTAATTGTTAAATTGCAGAGTATTAGGCATTGTTGAAAATTTTAGAAAGGTTTATAAGCAATAAAAGCCGCAGTGGATTTTTCGTTGCGGCTTTTATTTTGTTGTTGAACACGCTGATTATAACTACAAAATGCGGAAGATTTGCGGTTTCATGTAGTGCGTTTACGCTACGACCTGCCTTGCGCTACTTATGTAGTGTGTTTGTATTAAAAAACACCGAAATTCGGTACAATCGCACTACAGTTTTGTGTAATGCATACTTTCTTTTTTGATTGTCATCCTTTACATCAACTGTCTTATTTTATTAATTAAGATTTGCGCAGCATTTTTATGTGCTATTTTTCCAGGGTGACTGCATGCGCCAAGATTATTATCGCTAGTATTTTGTAATTCAATATAGAATATTTTCTTGTCGCTCGTTTTATTGCAGAAATCATTAATGGATTGTTTAATAAGATTCTCCAGCCTATTTCCAAGCATCCCATAGCACCAAATTATGGTTGAGTCTGGGTTAATATTTCTAACTGTTTCTAATAGGTTATTTACGCCGTTTTTAACTATCTTTGCAGACTCATTATCTAAGAAGTCATTTTCACTTGAGTTTAGAGCATTTTTATCTAAACTTAACTTGAATTTTTTATGCGTTTTCGGGTCTTCCCACTCGTTTGCAAGGCAAGCTGTGGCGTCGTTTGTTCCAAGATTTATAACAATAAAATCAGTGTTGATTACTGGTTTATAGCTATCGTTGCAACCAAATTCAATGTTTCTCCCTTGAGCAGGTTTACAAATTTTTGAGTATATATTTGTTAATGTGCAATTAGGATTATTTTCGCAGTTGCAAACTATTCCCCAGCCTGCTTGAGATATTACGCTAAAATCTGCATTTAATGCGTCTGACACTATTCTAGGGTATCCATTCCAAGCGCTAAAAATGGCAGAGCAATATTTCTGTATACTCGCATTCGCGCATGCTCCTTCTGCGCTTGTTATACTGTCTCCTATAAATTCAAGAGTTAAAGATGGTTTTTCTGGATTCCTAAAAGTTCCATCATATATGACTTTTTCTATAACAAAAGTTTGAGTCGGGTCTTCGTGCATAAACTGTGTTTCTTTTAGCAAACGTATTTTATGATATTTATTATCTTCTAAATCGTTAGACAATTGAATTAAGTTAACGCCATTGTTAAGTGCTTGTTTGCTTATTTGGCACCCATCTATGTCTACGCTTACCCAAGGTTCATATTGTGTGTAAGATGACTCAATTACAACTTTTAGTGAGTTTCCTGAATACAAAAATTCAACGCCGCTTCCAGTCCAATAAGTTGAATAGTATTTTTTGCTTCCACAAGGATTTTTTACATGATTATATCTTCCTAAAACTCTATGTTTTACATCGAATATGTTGGATATTTTTAATCCAGAGTCTAGAATTGCTTGTTCGTTGATTGAGAAGTTTGTGTTATTCATAAAAGCCTTCATCTTATATTTATAATTTTCATAAAATAGTCATCGGATAATAAATAGTAATAAAAAGTAATAAAAGTAATATATTTAATTGGCATTTTTTAGTAGCCAATCTATGTGCCAATCAAAAACTGGTCGAATCCTGTACAAGTCTGCAGATTTTCCTATAGAATTCCACCTATTTGCATATTGAATAAACCAATTGTTTATAGTCTGTACAAAGTAAGCTACTTGGTCTTTGCTTATTTTATTGCTGCTATTTGAATATTCTGCGCTTGCGTTAAGAATATACAATCCAAGGCTATTAAGTATTTGCTGGCCTTGAATACTTAAAATTGTTGTGTTTATAAAGTCTTTATTTATTCTTTCTTTGAGTGTGTAGCATTTGGAGCAAGAGTACGTTTTATAAAGATCATTTATGCATTTGTACAATGTGTTGTTGTATTTTTCTGCATTTAATATTTGTTGATTTCTATCAGTCAAAAACTGTTTTCTTGCTTCTTTTAGAGATATGTCTTTTTTGAATCCTAATAAGAATAAAACATCTTTGTTTGAATCGCCATTATCATCAAGCTCTTTAAACTGCACCGCGTCTGACCAGCTAAATGCTTGTGAGTGTGATGCTTCTTGAAGAATATTGCATAATTGAGGGCAAACATTATCGGTAAGAATATTGCTTATATCTTTTAATAAGGTATTTAGCGAATTGATATCTGCAAAATCGTGTTCTACATTGTTTTTACTTATCTTGCTAGATCCCCATGAGTATTGAGCAGTCATAATCAAATAAGGCAAAGAGAGAATTGGGTCATTTATATGACCATAATCTCCCCAGTCTGTGAGTAATAATCCACAAGCGTTATTTTTGTGAGCATATTTACACATTTTGGATATGTTGCTAATTGCACAATCAAAATCTGGTATTAGCCTATTCCATGTTTGTGTTCCAGGGCATACGTATTGCTGTGCGTTTTGATTACGTATTAATTTAACACTATCTTCTGTGACGTTTGCTGCATAATTCCAGTTTGCAAAAATAACATTTTTTGGAATGGCGCATAACATATTTGGATGTTTTAATGCAATATCTGCATACATTATTGGCTGTGATCCTATTTCTTGTAACGTATTGCATAATTTTTGAACGTAAGATGAATATAGGTTTGCTACGCCATCTTTTTGCGCAATTTCTTTGCTTTCTCCGCAGCCAAGATCAAAGGTTTCATCTGCACCAATGTTGAATTTATTTGATCTAAATAATGCTGCATAATCTTTAATTCTTTTACTTATGAATGGTATTGTTTGTGGGTTTACAGGATTAAATGTGTGATGCAGCATTCTTTCTACAAAGCTAAACGGCCTTTGTGATTGGCTAGGGAATTCGCCAAGATTTTTATAAGACGTACTTCTTAAAACTTCGTACATATGACCAAAAGTTGCCATAGTAGGAACAAGCTCAATTCCTCGGTTGTAGCAATATTCGTCTAGTTCAATAATTTCACTGCATGTAAGTGGAGTATGCTTAATCCACGATTCAATAGTATTTTCTAAATCAATAGTATGCTCAACATAAAGCTGTAGTTGGTTATATTTGTATAAGCACAATTGATCTACCAAAATCTTTAGCCAAGAAAGCTTAGGTATTCTACCTCTTGAAACGTCGTAAGAGTATGCTCTGACTGGTATTTTTGGAAAGTCTTCAATTTCTATTAAAGGCATACTTGTTCCAAATTGTTTAATTAACTGTCTTATAGTTTGTATTGCAAAACAAATACTCTGAATGTCTTTAGCTTCTACAGTGATTATTGCACGATTTGTTCTTGGTTGATTATTTGCTAATGACGTATAAATTTTATATTCTTGTGCGCAAAGATCTTTGTTTATTGATACATTTATGGCGCTTTTATAGCCATCCCCGTAGCTAACATTCCAATCAAAATTAAATTGATTTTTTAAGTCTACGCATAACTGTTTTCCAGCAGTAGTAATTCTTGTATCTGGTTTAATATTTTTGAAACTAATATAGCTTGACTCTGGAAGAGTTATGGAGTCATTTCCTGTAATTTTTAATTTTTGTGGATAAGGCACAAGTATGATTGTTGATTCTTTTATATCCATGATTAATGCTTCTTTGCTATTTTTGTTTAAGTTTTATCTTTTAATACATACAATATGATTAAAGATTTTTATTGGTGAATATTGGTATATTTTCGTATATTAAAGATGCATAATTCTGTTTTGAATAACAGAAATGCATTCTCCAATAAGAGTTATGTCGTTATTACACGTACAGCGTCTTACTGTGCACGAATGTTTTGGATTATAAGGGCCGTACTCTTGTATGGCTTCTTCCGTGGCGCTTATAAAGACTTTGTTTACAATGTCGGATGGTCCATAAATAACAACATCTGTTAAGTCTAAAAGATTAATAGTTGTTGTAAGAGCTTTTCCTAAATAATGTCCAGCTTCTGTTAGTATGTCTATTCTTGCTTGATTAGATGTGAACATTTTTTTATGCAATATTTCTGCAGATATATATGTTTCTAAACATCCCTTTTTTCCACATGTGCAAGTTGGACCATTAGGGTCAACGGTTATATGACCGATTTCTCCTGCAGAATTGTTTATGCCAGTAATTATTGCGTCATTTATTAATATAGATGCTCCAACGCCTAGTGATAATTGTATAAATATAGTGTTTGATACTCCGTTGCCGAAAAATCTTTCTGCTAGAAGTGCGCTATTTGTATCGTGGTCAATAATAATAGGGCAGTCAAAATATTTGTTTAATTCTTCTTTAAGATTTATATTTTCCCACTTAAGATTTAACGAACGTATGACTTTTCCATTGTTGTCTACAATTCCAGGAACAGCAATGCCTATTCCCAATATATTATTGTTCGATTCCTTTATAAGAGTTTGGCACAATTCAACTATTTTGTCTGTGCTAACGTCTGTGTTTTTGTATAGTGATATTTCTGATCGTTTTAATATATCTCCGCATAGGTTGAGGATTGCTCCTTGTATTAAGCATGGTTGAGAAATATCAATAGCTATAATATTCCAATAAGTTTCATCAACTTCTAGTAGTGTTCCTCTTTTTCCTCGTTCTATTTTTGATTCATGCCCACTTTCTATAAGCATGTGGTCATCTAGCATTTCAGAGACAACCGTAGAGATTGATGCTTTTGAAAGTTCGGTCTTTCTTACAAGCATTGCTCTAGAAAGTATTTGCTTTGGGAATAAATAATTGAATACTAGCATTCTATTATTTATTCTTGCATCTGCGGGTATTGTTTTTTGAGAAACCGTCATTAGCTGATTTATCATCGACTGAGGTATTTGGGTATCTTCCATATTGCATCCCATCTTCAAGCCCTTTTATTTTTATATGTTACATATTATCAGATAAATATATAGTTTGGAACATATACTAAAAGATGTTTTTGGAAATTATTTTTTTGAATTTAAGTTTTTTGTATTAATAAGTTATATTGCGAAACGCCTTTATTTTCAATGTTTTTTGATAAATATTATAAACGGTATTGCTTTTTTATTTTTTAGTGCAATAATTGTACTTAATCCAATAAATATGGACTTTACTTCAAGGTAGAGGTAATTATAAGGAGTTTATTATGGCACTTGATTCGCCAATACGTATAGGTGTAGATGTTGGTGGCACAAAGGTGCTGTGTGCAGCTTTTGACACGGACAATAAGCCGATCGCGTATTCTCAAGTGTCTACTCATCAAGGAGAAAAAGAAATCGTTGATGAGGTGTGTAATCTCATATCAAAAGTGATTAAGCAAGTTACTAATAAGTATGGAAAGGAAGTTGATTTAAGTATTGGTATTGGAGTACCTGGATTAGTGAATCAAAACACTGGTTGCGTATGTGAATCGGTGAATTTGGGTTCGCATAATCTAGATTTCAAATCTGAAATCTTAAATAGATTTGGAATAAATGCCTACATTGATAACGATGTTAATGCTGCAGCATTTGGTGCATACCATTATTATGGAGCAAATTCAAGCAGCTTAGTGTTCTTGAATTTAGGCACTGGTGTTTCGGCAGGAGTAGTTATTAATGGGTTGCTTTTCCACGGTTCAACTGGGATTGCAGGAGAGGTAGGACACATTGTTGCAGATAAAGATGGTGCAATGTGCCCATGCGGTCAGCGTGGGTGTGTAGAAACAATAATATCTGGAAGTGCTTTAGCGCAAATGTGGCCTACCAAAAATGGATATCCTATTGCATCGTTGCTAAGAGAAGTCTCCAATAAAAATGAAAAGGCTGAAAAAGTCTGGCATAAATTCATATTCACGCTTGTAAGCACAATACAAATGCTCACAGTAACTTTTGACCCAAAAATTATTGTTATCGGCGGTGGCATAAGCAAGATAGGAACAATTTTATTAAAGGATATACAAAAAGTTATTGGTGAACTTGAGACAAAATCGCCATTTTTGTCCTCATTAAATATATCTAATCGTTTAGTGATTGCAGATCAAGAGGTGTTTTTTGGTGCGTTAGGAGCAGCTCTTATCGGCAATCACAATGACGATATAAAAAAGGAGGGAAATAATTAATTACATACATTTCCAACTAGATATTGCTAATACGTAACTGTTAATACATAAATTGATTTCAAAGGAGAAACATTATGAATGCTATTGGTAAAGGTGTTATTGCTGGATGCGTCTCAATCGCAGCCGCACTATCGTTATGCGCATGCGGTTCTTCTGCAAATAATTCCGAATCTTCTACAGTATCGTTCCAAACTTGGAATCTTAAGAACGATACTTACACTCCATATTTTACAAAACTTATTAGTGAGTTTGAAAAAGAAAATCCTGGAGTAAAAGTCAAGTGGGTCGATCAGCCTGCAGAAAACTATGATTCAAAGTTGTCTACGGATGCCGCAGCTGGTCAATTGCCAGATATTGTAAATGTTAACGAACAGCAAGCATACAATCTTGCAAAGTCTGGAGCGTTGCTGAATCTTAGTAAAGAAGCTGCAGGAATGGCCAAGGACTATTTGCCTCAGGTTTGGGATGGATCTAAATTCTCGGGCAATGGTATTGACGAAGGAGTCTACGGATTCCCATGGTACTTAAATATTGATGTTGCTTATTTGAACAAGGATGTTTTTGCTAACTGCGGTCTAGACATTAATAAGCCGCCAAAAACCTACAATGATTTATTCGATCAGGCAAATACGGTTAATGAAAAATGCGGTGGTAAGAGCTACATGATTGCTGTTCCATACGTATTCCCTTCGCAATTTGAGGAATATGGTGTTAACTTCTTGAGTAAAGACAGGTCAAAGTTTACCTTTAACTCTAGCAAGGGTGTTGAGTATATTCAGCATTATGCAGATCTTTATAAGAAGGGTGCTATTCCTAAAGATGGAATGAATGCAAACATAATTAACGCAGAGAAACTATACTTCCAAGGAAACATAGCGTATATGCTTGATTCAACTTCATCTGTTGCCGCATTTAAGGCAAATGCTCCGCAAGTCTATAAGCAACTCGATGTAGCACCATTGGCAACAAACAAGAAGAATACGCTTAACCCAATGCTAATGGCAGTAAATTCTCAAACAAAGAATAAGAAAATGGCTCTGAAGCTCGCTAACTTCTTAACAAACAAGAAGAATCAAGTTGAGTTTTCTAAGAAGTCAAACACTTATCCTTCGGCAGCTGGCGCAATGGACGATCCATTCTTTAAGAGCATTGACGAATCTACTATAGAAGGCAAGGTTCTTAGAGTTGCTAAGGAAGAAATTGATAATGGTACTGTTGCAAACTTCCCACCAGAGATTTCCGATACTGACGGCGTAAACTATCTATCTCCTGAATTAACTCAGGCAATTCAAGGAGAAAAGGGAGTTAAAGAAGCGCTTGATAAAGCAGTTGCCGCACTAAACGACAGGTTAAAGTAATGATTTCTCCTATGAATAATCCACAAGCCGAGTCGGCAGTGAGTCGCAGTAATGCGGCTCCTGCCCCTCGGGGCATCTTCCGTAAAAAATTTAACGAAGATGGGTGCATATCTTGGTTATTTGTTCTGCCAGCTTTAATCATACTTATATTGTTTTGCATTTATCCGTTTATAAACACCATCTTAAGATCTTTTACAAACGCTAGAATGCTTATACCTGGGCACAATGTTGGATTTGCAAATTACGCAAAACTATTTGGCGATAGTCGTTTTGTAACTGCTATTTTCAATTCTGCTTTATACACAGTATGCGTTGTGCCATTTATGATTATTTTGCCTCTTATACTTGCTGCTTTGGTGAGTAAAGATTCAAAAATAATAGGATTCTTTAGAACAACCTACTACTTCCCAGTAGTGTTGTCTGCAGTGGTAATAGGGCTTATCTGGACTAACTTGCTCGATACAAGGGGATTAGTTAATTCCATTCTACAGATGATTCACGTAGTAACAGGGCCATTGCCATTCCTTACAGACAGATGGCTAACAATTTTTAGTGCAATGTTTGTAACAATATGGTTAGGTCTTGGATATTACATGATTATTTATTTAGCAGCTTTAGCTAACATAAATAAATCATTGTACGAAGCTGCAGATATAGACGGAGCTGGAATAATGCGCAAATTCTTCTGCATCACAGTACCAGGAGTTAGATCCACAATGACTCTAATAATGATGCTTTCGTCTGTAGCAGCATTCCGAGTGTTTAACGAGGTGTATGTAATTACTCGTGGTACAGGCGGAATAGGCGGAAAAGACATAACAATGACAATGCTGATTCAGCAAGAAGGAACAGGATTGAGCGCTCGCACTGGGTACGCTAGTGCAATAAGCGTTGTTCTGTTAATTATTGTTGGTTTTATAACAGTTATTCAGCAAATATTTGTTCACAGGGGTGCTGGAGATGAAAACTAATAACACTCATCGCGTTAGAATCGGAACGATAGTTCAATATTGCATTCTTGTATTAGTGTTCATATTGCTAGCTGGTCCATTAGTATGGGAAATTGCACTAGCATTTAAGGGCCCTAATGACAATGTTTTTGCAATGCCTCCGTATTTGATTCCGCATGATTTTACAGTGCAAAATTTTGTAAAAGCATTTAGAACAGTTCCTATACTTCACTATTTGTGCAACACCTTGATTGTTGTAGCAATGAATGTTTTAGGCAATATAATCGGATGCTCAATGGCTGGATATGCTTTTGGGTGCTTAAAGTTTAAGTTTAGTAAAATTGGTTATTTGCTTTTTGTTGCCGCAATCATCATGCCATGCGAAGGTATTCTTGTTTCTACATTCCTTCTAGTAAAAGGTATGGGATTAACTAATACTCTGTTTGGTTTGGCTTTGCCTGGTTTAATCGGCCCGTTAAACGTATTGCTTATGGTAAATGCGTTTAAATCTGTTCCGCAAGATTTACTAGAAGCTTCAAAAGTAGATGGAGCGAATATTTGGCAAAGATTCGTGTATGTAGCCTTGCCGCAGGTAAAAGGAACGCTTACTGTTATTGGAATATTATCATTTGTTGGAAGCTACAACGACTTCTTGTGGCCATTGGTTGCATTAAGCGATGACGATAAATATACGCTTACTGTTGGCTTGAATCGTTTACAAGGAACGTTCTATACGGATCCTAGATTAGTTGCGGCTGGTGCAATAATATCGCTTATTCCTATAGTTGTATTCTTTGCTTTATTCCAAAAGCATCTTTACAAAGGATTACAAGAAGGTGGGTTGAAAGGTTAAAATGAAAGTCTTATTTCTTCCATTAGACGAGCGACCTTGTAACTATAAGTTCCCAGAGCTTTTAGCTAAAAGTAGTGATTTTGACCTTGTAAATGTGCCGTTAGAATTATTAGGTAATAAAAAACAGTCTGCAGATATTAATGGAATAGTTGATTTCTTGATGGATAACGCCAAAAAATGTGATATTGCTATAATATCTGCAGACATGCTTGTGTATGGGGGATTGGTTCCTTCAAGAGTACATAATTTACAAAGCGATTGTTTGCAAAGCAGACTGAGCGTATTGGAAAAGCTCAAAAAAGTTAATCCAAATATGACTTTATTTGTTTTTTGCACTGTTATGCGCGCGCCTGCGTATAACAGCAGCGATGAGGAGCCTGATTATTACGCAGAATATGGTAGGAGTCTTTATTTAAGAGCATATCTGAGTGATAAAAAGATTAGATGCAATGATCTAACACAATTGCAGGAGAAAGAGTTAGAATCTTTTGATATTCCTCAATATGTTATTGATGATTATGAAAATCGTCGTGATAAAAATCTTGGTATTAATATATCAATTCTTGATTTAGTAGCAAATAATACTATTGATTATCTTATTTTTCCACAAGACGATTCTAGTCCATACGGATATACTGCAGTATCTCAAAGAAGACTTCAATCAGCTGTTTATTCTAAGAGGTTAAACAGTAGAGTTGCTATGTATCCTGGATCAGATGAAGTTGGCATGACTCTGCTTGCAAGAGCGTTTTGTAAATCGCATAGAATAAAGCCTGCTATAAGTGTTGAATATTCGTCTATATTAGGGCCAACAATAGTTCCTTCTTACGAAGATAGGCCTATGTTTGAAAGCCTAAAATCTCATGTTTTAGCTTGTGGAGCAAGGCTTTTAGAAAATTGGGAAGATAGCGATTTAGGTGATTTAAGCGGTTTAAGTGGACTAAACAACATTTGTTTAATGATTAATGCTCCTGGAAAAGTTATGCAAGAAGCAGAATTTTCTGTATCTAATCATGATGTAGCGTACGACACGTATAGAAATTTAGATTATTTTACTAATCATATTTGCACGCTAGTTGAATCTGGTAAGAAAGTTGCGTTATGCGATAGTGCGTATTCAAATGGTGGGGATTTGCAATTATTAACTTTGCTAGATGATAATAACGTTTTAGACAGAATTATTAGTTATGCGGGATGGAATACAAATTGTAATACTTTGGGAACAGTTTTATCTCAAGCAATTCTGGGTATTGATTCAAAAAGTATAAAGAAAAATATTGCATATAGAATAATAGAAGACGCGTTATATCAATCAAATATTCGATGGAATATAGCTAATAGGATTGATAATTATGGTGGTAATTATTTTGATGTAAAGCCATGCGAAGAGTGGGCTAAGCTTGAAGCTAAAAACTTGTTGCAGAAAGAGTATAGCAAGTTGAATTTATCGAAAGCGCTTCCTTTGAAAATCAATAATGTAGATTTTCCATGGAAAAGGATGTTTGAAGTTAATTTTGATTTGTTGTGAGGCTTATTGTGAGTTTATTGTGAGGTAAAAATGTGTGATTTGTTAAAAGAAGATGAAAAGTCATACCTGATTTCGCAGACTGCAGAAGATGTTGAAAATCTGTGTAACGAATTGCATTTTGATGATTGCCTAACGCGCGCAATAATACAATCGTTTAAGAATGTAGATATTTCTGTTTTGATGGATTGTATACAATACCTTTTTAATGACGGGTTTAATCAAGAGCTAGCAGTTGCAAAATTGAATGAATATTGTGCTGATGATAGCGGAATGCGTATTCTTTCCATATTTATGGTATGCATTCTTTTGGTGCGTAGAAGATATGAACAAGCTGGAATTAAAGATGAAGTCTTTTTAAGTACTTTTGGTTTTATTAAAAGATTTGTTAAGAAGATTTATGTTGGCAAGTATCCTTTTGTTTTTAGTGAAGAATTTTGGTTTCCGCGTCTTCTTTCTATGAAAATATTTAGATTAGGTGAATTAGAATTTGAGTTTTGCAAAAGGCAAAATCTGGTAAGCGTACATATTCCGTCTGATGCAAAGTTAAGCATAGAAAATTTAACGATAAGTTTTATGTTGGCTAATGAGTTTATAGATAAGTACATTCCTGAGTTAAAGAATTGCACTTTTTATTGCATATCATGGCTGCTTGATCCTGCTTTAGATAAGTTGCTACCAGAAAAGTCGAATATTCGAGTATTTAGATCTATGTTTAGAGTTTTTGGAATTGCATATTCTGACGACTATAAGCGTTGGGTTTTTGGAGAAAATCGCGAGATAGCTGGGCATAAAGAAAGTGGAGTAGATTGTGGCAAGGAAAACAATGTAGAAGCGTGTGGGGAAGTGCGCAAGGAAAGTGGCAAGGAAAGTGGCAAGACGGAAACAAGTTTGCAAAAAAATATTAGGGAATATGTTGAAAATGGGGGAAGGATGGCGATTGGGTACGGAGTTTTAAAGAATGTTAGGTAGAAAATTTAACAGTGTTTGCTATTCGACACGCCAATGGGCGGCGGACTTGAATTTATAAATATTTCTGGTATAGTAGTTACTCGTGCTTCGGGCTGGCGTTAGTTAGCGAGAAAGCATTGCGGACATAGCTTAGTTGGTAAAGCGCAACCTTGCCAAGGTTGAGACCGCGGGTTCGAGTCCCGTTGTCCGCTCTAGGTCTGGTGAGTTATCGGCCTTGTGGTGGGTTAGCCAAGCGGTTAGGCAGCGGCCTGCAAAGCCGTATAGATGAGTTCG
>CAMXWX010000001.1 GCA_947252975.1 uncultured Gardnerella sp. | reverse complement strand
CGCAACTTATGCAATGCAAGTGACTGAATCACAGAAAGCGCGTCCACGTAAGGCGAGCGCACGCGGATTGCCTGGCCAAGCACATGGCGATGTTGCAACGGCCACTTATCTCCAACAATTTGCAAAACCCACTTGCGCGTAAGTTGCATTTCCGAAAGCACCTTGTTGCTCAAATCTTCGCGATCTCCAAGGCTTAGATACATGCGAGCAATGCGCTCATCCGTTTTAGCCAAAGACATCTCAATGTTGTCAATAAAAGTGCTGAAAAGTGGCCACTCTTCGTACGCTTTGCGCAAAGTTTGCAAGTCGCCAAACTTTTCGCAAGCTGTACCCAAGCCGTACCACGCTGCCAAGTTGATTCGAGCTTGTGCCCAAGAGAACACCCACGGGATTGTACGCAAATCATCCAAAGACTTTGCGCCAAGGCCTCGCTTTGCAGGGCGAGAGCCAATTGGAAGCAAACCAATCTCACTAAGCGGAGTAACGGTTGAGAACCACGGCGTAAAGTCATCTGTTTGAAGCAAATCAATAAAACGATTATGCGCCGCAACATCAAGCTTTTGAGCCATATCCGCATACTTATGCGTCATCTCTGTGTTTGTTTTCTCAACGCTTGGAGCCGACTGAAGCAAAGTTGCTGCAGCAACAGATTCCAAGTGGCGAATCGCCAAAATTGGGTTACCATAGCGAGCAAAAATAACCTCGCCTTGCTCAGTAAGCTTAAATCTGCAATTTACTGACCCAACTGGTTGAGCCAAAACAGCACGGTTTGCAGGGCCTCCACCTCGTCCAACAGCGCCACCGCGACCGTGGAACAGCGTTAGGTCAATATCGTGCTTTTTAGCCCACTGAGCAATGCGCTCTTGAGCAGAATGCAAAGCAAGCGTTGCAGAAGTAGGGCCTGCGTCTTTGGAAGAGTCGGAGTAACCGAGCATAACTTCCATCTTGCGGCCAGTGGCCTTTAAGCGAGCTTGAACTTCTGGAATCTTAATGATTTCTTCCAGAACATTAACCGAATTTTGCAAGTCTTCAAGCTGCTCAAAAAGCGGGATTACATCGATTGTTGGCGCATCTTGTGGGTGAGCAAACGCAAGGCGATTAAGCTCAAACACATCGCGAACATGCTGAGCAGACTTTGCAAACGATATAATGTAGCGGCGAGCAGCGCGCATACCATTTCGCTTTTGAATAGCACCAAGCGCGCGGAAAGTGTCTAGAACTTCGCGAGTCATTGGCTGAAGCGGGCCGCGCTCCCCATGCAAACCGTGTTCGCGAATATCTTCCAAAGCGCGAGAATGCACGAGCGAATGCTGACGAAACTCCATTTCCACCATGTGGAATCCAAATGTTTGCGCTTGCCAAATAAGATCTTGCAATGGACCATAAGCCGCGCGCGAATCGCCAGCAGCCGCAAGCGACCTTTGCACAATGTGCAAGTCTTCAATAAAATCTTCGCAAGAATGATACATTATGTCTGTATCTCGGCTAATCGTTCTGTGCAAACGATCTGCCATAACAAGCATAACGGCTCTATGTGGCTCGCTGTTGGAAACGTCGGATGCGCTTTCCGTTAGCTGCTCGCTCATTTCTCGCTGGCGATTCCAAAGCTCCAAAAGCTCAACACTTGGAGGAGTTGTGCGCGTTTCCATTGTTAAGCATTTTCCAACTTCACGCGTGCGCTCTTCTAGAGCAGCAAGAACGTGGTCGCTAAACTTCCTAGCAACTTGCCTGCTAACTTTTGCTGTAACATTTGGATTTCCGTCTCTATCGGAGCCAATCCAGCTTCCTGGATGGAAGAACGCTGGGCAACGCGGTGACACTAAGCCAGCCTTCTTACCTAGCAACCAATCGTCAAATCTGCGATAAACCAGCGGAATCGTGTTGAACAAAGTGGCGTCAAAAATGTCTAGAATCGTGTCCGCTTCTTCAACAGGAGTTGGCTTTTTAAGTGCGATTGGAGATGTACGCAACAATGCGTCAATCTCGTTGTATAGCTTACGATAATTCTCGCGCTTATCCGATCCGCCTAAAGTATTGTGCTTACTTAAAAGCTGCGATATTCTGCGGATTTTACCAGCTACAGCCTTGCGCCTAGCTTCTGTTGGGTGCGCAGTAAAAACTGGGTGGAACTCAAGCTTTGCAAGCAATTCCTTAGCTTGCGCAGGGCTCATTTCTGTAAGCAACTTGTGATATGCGCAAGTTAGCTCGTTCACTGGATCTACTGGATTAGAATCCTCAACGCCGCATTCGCGCTGATGCAGCACAGAAACCCTGTAGTTTTCTTCGCAAAGATTTGCAAGATGGAAGTATGTAGCAAACGCGCGCGCAAGCAATTGCATATCTGGCAAATCCATGCCATTGATTTTTTCTACAGCCTTGCTTAGTCCGTCGTTTTCTGTTTCTTGAGCATCAAGCATTTGATTAAAGTGTGCTGCACTTGCGTCTACAGCATTTAAGCGCACTTCGTCAAATACGGTTAATAATTTTTCATCAAATTCGCCTAAAACATCGCGCAGAATATGCAAGCACAAATCCATGTCTTGCTTAAGCGATGCTGGCAGTTCGCGCTCCTCGGGGCCTTTTCGCCCTAAACCAGACGTTACAATAGTTGCGTCTGCTGGAGTTACCTGTTGATTTTGAGTTGTCATCAGACCTCCTTGTGCTAGTCATAAGGTTGCTTGGTCGTTTGACTTCCGCGGCTCCTCCGCGGTTATTTAGGTCAAAAGTTGCAAGCCCACAGCCTTTGTTTCCAGCGAGATTCCAAAATAATTGTGAACCGACCTTAGGACTGATTTTTTATATAAATTTTTTATAGGCAATGCAATGCGTATACTAAAAAATTGTGAGCATAGAAGAGAATAACGCGGATAGCAGCGATAGCAATAACGTCAATAATAACGGCAGCAACAGCGATAGCAATAAGCCGCAAATACTTTCGACTGGTCATATTGTTGGAAAGCCTTCTGGGCGCTTTCAAACGCACGCGATTCCGCTAGATATGGAAGATGTTGAGCGCGATTGGGATAAACCAGTTACGCAAGCTGGAATTGCAGCAAAATCCAGCATTATTATTCGCGTTGGCGCTTTAGGTTTAGGCGCTGGAACTGGAAGCTACCGCGTTCGCGAGCTTATGCACCGCGTTGGCGAACCTATGGGTGTAAATGTTCGTGCAGACGTTAATTTAACCGATATTGAAGCTACTTGCACAGATAAGCATGAGCGAATTACAGAAGTTGTTGATCTTCCTACTACTGGCGTAAACACAGAGAGAATTTGGCTTCTCGAACATTTTGCAGATTGGTTTAACGTTAAACTTGGAAACGATTCCTTATATCATTCAAAAGCCACTGTTTCCAAGGAATTAGTAGACACTCTTCAAGCTAGCAGTAACGAGAATGCGATTGTTCAAACAGCTAAGCAGTCGGAGGAGCACGCTGCAAAAGTCGAAGAAAAAATGGCAATTCAAGAGGCGATTCGCAAAGAAAAACCTCGCGGAATTTTTGCGCTACAGCCAGAAAAAACGTATGTTGAGCATTTTTCTCACGTTCAAAATGTCAAGAATGTTAAAAATGCTCAAAATAGCCAAAATAATTTGAATTCAGATCTTAAAAACAATTCCACTACTTCCTCTAACGCAAATCCTGCTGGCGATTTCTCCGCGCCGCTTACAGTTCGTCAAGTTCACGACCGCTTAGACTTAATCAAAAACCGCAAGCCTCTTTATAAACCTTGGTTTGCTGGCCTTGCCTCTGCAGTAGCATGCGCATCCTTCGCATTTTTGCTTGGCGGCGGCGCTTACGATATGCTTGGCGCTTTTATTGGCGCTGGAATTGGCCACTACGTTAGAAGACGCATGTTTATGCATCATCTAAACCAATTCGTTGTAACGTTTATTGCTGTTGCTGTTGGCGCTTTAAGTTGCATTGCTTCTTTGCGCATTATTGGTTGCTTTGACCCTTCTGCTTTGCATCACAATACGGCTTATATTGGCTCTGTTTTGTTTGTAATTCCAGGCTTCCCGCTTATTACAGGCGGCTTAGATATTGCTAAGATTGATTTTCCTTCTGGCATTCAGCGGCTTTGCTACACAATGGCGATTATTCTAATGGGCACTCTTGCAGGCTGGATGGTTGCAAGCCTTGTTCAGCTAGACCCTCAAGGCTTTACTCCGCTTGGCTTAAATCCTTGGCTTAATGCTGTTCTTAGAATGATTACAGCGTTTGCAGGCGTGTGGGGATTCTCCGTTCTGTTTAATTCTCCTCAACGAATGTGTTTTGTTGCTGGAATAATCGGAGCAATTACCGATACTTTGCGCTTAACAATGGCTGATTTTGGCGTAGCTGCAGAGATCGCAGCGTTTACTGGCGCTTTGCTTGCTGGTCTTTTGGCTTCCGCTTGGCGTGCAATTGTGCATAGAGGCTGGGCGCCGCAATACTTGGGATATCCGCGCATTGGTCTTACGGTTCCATCTATTGTGATTATGGTTCCTGGACTTTATATGTATCGCGCAATGTTCTATCTCGGTCAGTTTAATACTCTTCCTGCTTTAGACTGGACTTTCCGCGCGTTTATGGTGATTATTTGCTTGCCATTAGGGCTTGCAGTTGCGCGCGTTATAACAGATAAAAGCTGGCGATACGACATTTAGTCATAAGCTAATAAACATAAAACGCCCAGCTACTACTGGGCGTTTTATTTATGCGCGTTCTATTTGCATGCAATCAAAATATGCAATCAAGAAAGCTTTATCAAGCAAGAATTAATCAATACTTCATATTCATTGCTTCGCGTACTTGATCAAGTGTTTCTTGTGCAATCGCAGCAGCTCGCGCATTTCCATCATGCAAAATATCTCGAATTGAATCCATATCTTTGGCCAATTCCGCTCTACGCTGGCGGTGTGGAGCAAGGAAGTTGTTTACAGATTCAATAACGTACGCTTTTAGTGCTCCTGCGCCCGCGTTGCCGATTTCTTGCGCAATATCTTTTGGATCTCTGCCTGTAACCAAACCAGCAGTAGTCAAAAGCGCAGAAACTTGCGGACGAGCCACTGGGTCAAAAGTAATTGTGCGCTCAGAATCAGTTGGACTCTTCTTAATCAGCTTTGCTGTTTCTTCTGCACTTGCGCCAAGCATAATCGAGTTTCCGTAAGACTTGCTCATCTTGCGGCCGTCTAATCCTGGGATTTCTGGCGTATCCGAAAGAATTGCAGCTGGCTCTGGAAAAACAGGATTCTTCTTTGCGTATCTCTCATTAAATCTGCGAGCAATCGTGCGCGTAATCTCAATATGCGGCAAATTATCTTTGCCAATTGGCACAACATTTGCTTTGCAAAACAGAATATCGCAAGCTTGATGCACTGGGTATGTAAGCAAAAGTCCTGTTAAGGCATGACCAGAAGCTTCCATTTCGGCTTTAACAGTAGGATTTCTATGCAATTCGGCTTCTGTAACTAAAGACAAGAATGGCAGCATAAGCTGGTTTTCTGCAGGCACAGCGGAGTGCGTAAAAATCATGGTTTTCTTAGGGTCAATTCCAGCAGCCATGTAGTCAAGAACAAGGTTTAGCACGTTATCTTCTACGCGCTCAACAGTGTCTCTATCCGTAATCACCTGATAGTCTGCAATAATCACGTTTGTGTTTACGCCAAGATTTTGCATTGCGACACGCTCGCGAATCGAACCAAAGTAATGACCTAAGTGAAGTCTTCCTGTTGGCCTATCTCCCGTAAGCATTGTAAAGGAGCTAGGATTTGCTTTTAGCTTCTCAAGCGTTGCGTCTGAACGTTTTTGAGCTGCCACAAAGCTTGCGCTTATCTCGTTTCCAGAAGCTGTAACCTGTGCTTCTTCTGCCATTTCTAACTCCTTACACACGCAATTTTTCTTGCGATTTTTACGCCTAAAATATGGCTTTTATGGTAAAAGTTCACTCAGACAATATACTCTGTTGCGGCAAAGTGGTACGCTCTTGTGTGATGAATTGATTGTTTCGGTAAATTAGAGGGGGTCAGATGGGCCGCGGACGACAGAAGGCAAAGCAACAGAAAATTGCCCGTAAGCTCAAATACCTGACGACCGATACGGATTACGACGAGCTTGCTAAAGAGCTTAATACTCACGAGCCTGGTCAAGGATCCTTCGATCCGTTTGAATCTGATAGCTACAAGAATGAGGATTATCTAGATAATCAAGATGATTCCGAAAGCTTATCTGTAGAAGATGATTCTAAAGACACCAACACTAATGCTGGTAATGATAGTGTTGGTAGCTTGCATGATTCCGTTTCGAGTGGAGATGACGATTTAGACGACTACGCCGAGTGGGCTGCTCAGTCTGCCGCTCAGGCCGCTACTAAAGACAAGTCGTCTAGCAATTCTGGCGTTGTTCATCATCACATTCCTATGCCTATGCCTAGTTTTATGCATAAGAACAAGTAATTTTTGCACAAGAATTTGCACAAGAACGCTTAATTCTATATGTAGATAAGCATGTAGGCAAATACCCTTAGTTAGCATTAATTATTAAAAAGAGCTTTTGTAAGTTCGGGCAGCAAATTGCTTAAATCGTCTCGCTCTCCAACTGCGCTTATATTCCCAATTTGCTGCTCGTAATCCCATTTTGTTATTGCGCAAGAAAGTCGCAACCAAACATCTGGGTCAAGTTCTATAACATCTGGCGGTGTTAAATTATGCGGATCTGAATGTGGTCCTTCTAAGATTTTTACAGCTCCCCAAGGCGCCACTCTTACCTCTACAGCGCATCCTGGAGCTATATGCTCTAGCACATAAAGCGAGTATCTAACAGCCATTGCTTCATCGTTTACGCTAACGCCTATTTCGCTTGTGTTTATGCAGCACAAATCTTTTTTATTGTTCGTAGAATCTATTTTCATAGAATTTATATAAGATTTTGCACTATTTACCCACGTTTCAAACGATTTTTTAGCGCCACTTATATCCGCTTCTCGTATAACAGCCATATTTGAATTATCTCACGAATTGTCTAAGTATTATTTGCGATTTTAATGTTGTTTTATAAAAGTCATATTGTGAATAATTATTAATAAGGGTTTGGGGTTGTGGTATCATCAACAATGAAAACGTGTGCATTGCCGCGTACCGTCTTGTTAAGTGCAATTTGGCGCGGCTACAACCAGCATAATCAAGGGTTGCTATTCGCACATTTTAGGTAAATATATTATTCACGGCACAAGGAGTCAAATATGACTAAACACGTCGCGCCTAAAGCCAAGACTACTGCGGCGGCATTTGCCAAAGAACTTCAAGAAAATCTGAAGTACACCCAGGGTGTCACCCCAGAACAGGCCACTACGGCTGATGTGTATGTTGCCGCTGCTACCGCTGTCCGTCGTCATTTGATGGACTCTTGGATGCAGACACAGCATGACATGATTAACGGAAACACAAAGGCTGTTGGCTATTTAAGCGCAGAGTTCTTAATGGGCAAGCAGCTTGAAAATGCTTTGCTTAACGCTGGCCTTACCGATCAGTTCAACAAGGCTGTTACAAAGCTTGGTTTTGAGCCAAAAGATGTTATCGATGCTGAGTATGAGCCAGGTTTAGGTAACGGCGGTTTGGGTCGTCTCGCAGCCTGCTTTATTGACTCGCTCGCCTCTATCGGCGTTCCAGCATTCGGCTACGGCATCCAATATCGTTACGGCATTTTTAAGCAGCGCTTCGACGAGCAGGGCAAGCAGGTAGAAACCCCTGATTACTGGCTTAGCAACGAAGAGCCATGGGGTCACGTTGACTACGGCAGAGATCAGCGCGTTAACTTCGGCGGCGAAGTTGTTGAAGAAAACGGCAAGCGCGTTTGGAAGCCAGCATGGGCTGTTCGCGCAGTACCAGTTGACTACATGGTTCCAGGCTACAACTCTGGTCGCGTAAACACTCTTCGCTTGTGGACTTCTAAGTCTTACGACGAATTTGATTTGCTCACCTTCAACAAGTCTGAGTACTTGGATGCTGTTAAGCCACAGGTTGAAGCAGAAAACATTTCTAAGATTCTTTATCCAGAAGATTCCACTCCACAGGGCAAGGCTTTGCGTCTTGAGCAGCAATACTTCTTCGTAGCTGCTTCTATTCACGACGCTATTCGCGTGTTCTATCCTGGTCAAGATAAGCCAGATCTTACAACCTTCCCAAGCAAGATCAACTTCCAGTTGAACGATACTCACCCAGTTATTGGTATTCCAGAGCTTATGCGCGTTCTTATGGACGAGTACGGCTACGATTGGAACACCGCTTGGGGCATTACTACTAAGACATTCAACTACACTTGCCACACGCTTCTTCCAGAAGCTTTGGAAGTTTGGCCAGCCAAGCTTATTGGCGAACTTTTGCCACGCCACCTTGAGATTATTCAGGGCATTAGCGAGCAATTCCGCAACGAGCTTCGCAGCAAGGGTGTTTCCGAAGATCAGGTTGAGCGTATGCGCATTGCTACCGACGCCGACGAAAATGGCGAAGGTGCTGTAGTTCGCATGGCTTACTTGGCTACCTACGGCGGCTCTTACGTTAATGGCGTTGCTGAGCTTCACTCTGAGTTGTTGAAGGATGTTACATTAAAGGACTTCTCCAGCGTTTACCCAGATAAGTTCAAGAATGTTACTAACGGCGTAACTCCTCGTCGCTTTGTGCGTTTGAGCAACCCACGCATGTCTGCTCTTATTACTGAGGGCTTGGGCACCGACGCATGGCAGGGTGATTTGGAGCTTCTTGAAGGTTTGAAGCCATTGGCTGACGATCCATCCTTCGTGAAGAAGTTCGCTAAAGTCAAGCAGGAGAACAAGCTTGCCTTCGTTGATTTTGCAAAGCACAAGTATGGCTTTGAAATCAACCCAGACACTATGTTTAACACCATTGTTAAGCGTTTGCACGAGTACAAGCGCCAGTCCATGAAGATCCTCCAGGTTATCTCCACATATGCTGGAATCAAGAATGGCACAATCGACGTAGACAAGATGCTTCCACGCACCGTGTTCTTCGGCGCTAAGTCCGCTCCAGGCTATGCTATGGCAAAGCTTACTATTCAGCTCATCAACAATGTTGCTCGCGTTGTAAACAACGATCCAGCATGCAAGGGCAAGCTTGCAGTGTTCTTCCCAGAGAACTACAACATTGAACTTGCTATGAACTTGATTCCTGCAACCGATTTGGATGAGCAGATTTCTCAAGCTGGTAAGGAAGCATCTGGCACTGGTAACATGAAGTTCGCTTTGAACGGCGCTTTGACTGTTGGTACTCTCGACGGTGCAAACGTTGAGATTCGTGAACGCGTTGGCGCTGAGAACTTCTTCCTCTTCGGCATGACTGTTGACGAGGTTGAGAAGCTCTACGCTGAAGGCTACGATCACGGCGGCTCCCGCAAGTACTACGAGTCCGATCCTCGCTTGAAGACAGCTGTAGACATGGTTGCTGACGGTACATTCTCCAACGGCGACAAGAGCGTGTATGAGCCACTCGTCAACGATTGGCTTACTCACGATTACTTCATGGCAATGGCTGACTTTAGCTCTTACATGGATATTCAAGCTCAAATTGAGGAAACTTACCGCGATCCTATGAAGTGGGCACGCATGGCTGTGTTGAACGTAGCCAACTCTGGTTACTTCTCTTCTGATCGCTCTATCGAAGATTACCTCGATCGCATTTGGCACACTGGCGCTCTTCCAATTGCCGAATAATTATGTAAAAGCATTTTAATATTGCTTTAATAAAAGCTGTGACTAGCGTTTGTTGGTCACAGCTTTTTTATTTATAAAAATGACTAAAAAACGACTATCAAAATAAAAATAAGGTGTGAAGCTATGCACTACGAGTGCAATACTTCACACCTTATATAGCTAAAGATTTGAGTATAAGAATTTTAATTCTAACTAAGCCTCAACTGCCTTAGCTGCTTCAGATTCTTCCTTATCTTCTTTTTCTGCGCCTATGTTAATTGGCGAAGAGCTGTTCTCCCATGGCTGCTCCCATGGATCGTAATCAGGATTATGCTGCTTGTAAACATACAATGCTGCAATACCTGCGAGCAGTGCTCCAAAGAGCAGTGCAAAGAACTTCCAACCGCCAGAGGACCTGTTCTCCATGATGGCTCCTTTCGTTAAGCTGACCTGCTCGTCCAAGTCAACGTTTGTATCGAGTTTACTCGTGTATTCACTATAATAGTGATTTTTTTTAACACTTGCATCTTTTTATTATATTTTTATGCACAAAACACCATAAATCTTACAAAACATTTTTAATGACCATTATGGTTGCTACTTATGTATGCAAATTTGTGTATGCAATTAGATAATGTTATTTTATGAACAATTTTGACATAAACACTATTGTTAAGCGCTTTAAAACTAATTGCAAAACCGCAACGTATTCAATTATCTACATTTGCGTGTTTGTGTGGATTATTGAGATGATTCTTCACACTTTTTTGCCAAGCGCATATCAACTATTTGTTGAAAATACTGCTTTTGCGCCATTTTTGATTACAAAAGCAAGCTGGACTTGGTTTACGTCTATGTTTGTTCACGCGCCAGAACTTACGCACATTCTTTTTAACATGATTTGCTTGTATTCGCTTGGCGTAGAGCTTGAGAGATTCTTTGGTAAATGGAAGTTCTTTTTCTTATACGCTATTAGTGGGCTTGGTGGATGCGTTGCAACTCTACTTTACTCAAAGCTTACACAAGACTGGGTGATTGCAGCTTATGGGGCTTCGGGAGCGATTATGGGTCTTATTGGCGCTCTTTTGGTTGCGCAATGGCGACTTGGCGAAAGTGTTAATGGAACTTTAATTTGGATTGGCCTAACGCTTGCAATGCCTCTTTTGGTTCAAAATATTGCTTGGCAAGCTCATATTGGTGGAATTGTTACTGGAATAGTTCTGTCTGCTTTACTTGGCACTAATAATCCTCTTCTTAAAAAAGCATCTTTTAATGAGCGATTTGCTGTTTACTCTTTACTAATACTTATTGTTCTTCTGGCAATAAGCGCATTCTGTTTGCAATAAATAGCGTTAAATTACACGCGTGTAGTTCTCCACAATTGTGGACATAAATGTGCATAACCTGGGTATAACATGGGTATATCTAAATAAGTTATCCACATTGTTATACACAATCGTTGATAACTCTGCATTTTTAGCCATGTTAACAAGTGTATAAAAGTTATCCACATTTTTGGAAAATTGTGACTTTCTCTAAACCTTAATTAAAAATAGAATTATGCAATCTAACAACATTCACACAAAACAACTACAAGATCAAAATCAGCAAACTATTGATTTTATTCTTCAAAATCAAAACACAAACCCAAAAGAAGCTGCACTAAAAGCGTCTAATAACCCAAACGTGAATGTTGCTTTTGCTGTTAATCAAATAAGCGGAAAGCAGATTGCAAAAACAAAACTGCCAATGTGGTATAAAAACAATCAAGTTATTTACCCATCACATATTTCTATGGAACAGTGCTCGTCGCAAGCAACCGCGCAATATAAAGCACGCATCGCAAATCGTCTTATAAAAAACAACAATATTGATAAGTGCAAAACAACTCTAATCGACTTAACTGGCGGATTTGGAGTAGATTGCGCAATTATGAGCCAAGAGTTTTGCAAAGCCATTTGCGTAGAAACTCAAGAAGAACTATCGGCCATAAGCCAGCACAATATGACTGTTATGCGCTTAAACAATGTTCAATGCGTAAACTCAACAAGCGTAGAAGTGCTAGAAAAAGTAGACTACGCAACGATTATTTATATTGACCCAGCAAGACGAGATAAAAGTGGAGCTAGAACGTACGCGATTAAAGATTGCACACCTAATGTTTTAGAGCTAAAACAACGCATGCTGCAAGTAGCAAAATTTGTGATTATTAAACTATCTCCAATGCTTGATTGGAGAAAAGCTGTTTGCGACTTTTGTGGAAACGTTAGTCAAGTACACATTGTTTCACACAATAACGAGTGCAAAGAGCTGCTTTTAGTATTAGACTCAAACATGCATTCGCATATTGAAGTTTATTGCGCAAACAACGATTCAGTAACCGTTTTTAACGCAAAATACAATCCAGACTTAAATAAAGTAGAAGAAGCGCAAGAGACGCAAGAATCGCAAGAATCACACATAAAAAGCGAGCAAAACTCAAATGATTCAATAAGAGATTGGAAAAACTGCGCTAAATATGCCTATGAGCCAAATTCTTCAATTATGAAGTCGGGATGTTTTAAGATTTTAAGCTCTAAATACAACGTGTTTCAAATCGCAAGCAACAGCCACGTTTTTATATCTTGCGAATATAAATCAGATTTTCCTGGAAACATTTGGAAAATAAATAATATTTGCAGCTTAAACAAAAAAGAAATCAGTAAAGCTCTTTCTAAAATAACTTACGCAAATATTGCAACATACAATTTTCCACTAAGCGTAAACGACTTAAAGAAAAGGCTTAAGTTAAAAGACGGTGGAAACACTAGGATTATTGCAACTACCGATTCTAAAAATAATCATGTTCTTATTTGTGCAAGCAAAGCGGAGTAATAAACACACAAAGCACGCATATAAAAATGGCTGCACGCTTATTACATGCAGCCAAAATCAAATATTATCTACAAGCTATATAAAGCTATCAAGCTATATACAAACTATCTCCAGCACATTGTCATTAAGAACCCAGCCATAACCAAGCATGCTGCAATCAAAAGATTAAACGCTCCAATTCCTGGAATTGGCAAAGCAGGATTCAAGTAATAAATAACAGCCCAGAACAAGCCAACAATCATAAGCGTGCAAAATAGTGGAACAAACCATCCAGCATTAGCTTTAGTGCCCTTAATGGACTCTTCAACTCTGCGAGTATTTTCTTCTTGACGCTTCATCATGCGCTGTATTTGCGGAGACAACGACTCTTTATCGGCAGTTGCGTTCAAAACAGCTTCAACCTGTTCCATAGGAACACCATACAAGTCTTCTTTAGAAGAGTTTTGAGATTCATCCACATCGGCAGATGAAGTGGTATTCAATTTATTCAATTCTTCGTCAGCCATAACAGTAACACTCCAATCAATCGGCTACACGCTATAATAATAGTTACACTCGAACGCAAGAAGAAGAATGGGTAATATGGCAAAACAAACAGGTAAACACGGCGCTAGAAAATCGCTGTTAGGAAGCGTTGCCGTTGCCCTAGCAATTTGTTTTACTGGTTACTTATTCGTTACTAATTTGCGCATAAATCGTACTGCATTTGTAACTTCCGATACGGGGCAAATGGTGGAAAGAAATTCTCAAAGAGCAAAATCTTTGAGAGAAGAGGTTAAAGAGTTAGATTCTAAAGTTAATCTTCTAAACAAAACGTTAACAAGCAGCGCAAGCGGGTCTGATTCTTCCGACGATACTGGCGCAAGCACAATACTTCCAGCAATACAAGGACCAGGAATTACTGTAACGCTAAACGATTCGCCACTTTGGAAAACGGCCGTAAACGGGTCTGGAAGCTCCGCAAACATAAATGACTATGTAATCCACCAACAAGATATAGAAGCCGTTGTAAATGCCCTATGGAAAGGCGGAGCGGAGGCTATAACAATTCAGGGTCAAAGAATCTTGTTTAATTCAGCTGTTGTTTGTATTGGAAATGTGCTTATGTTGCAAGGCCATCAGTACTCGCCACCGTATAGAATATCTGCTATTGGTTCAATAGAAGACATGATAGAATCGTTGGATAATTCTCCAGCAATTCAAACATATAAAGACTATGTCAGTACTTTTGGACTGGGATGGAAAGTGGAAAAAAGGGGAAACTTAAAGTTCTTAGAGTCGTCTGCCCTGTTGCAGCCTCTAAGGTTTGCTTCGGTTCCAAAAGATGCCGATATTATTGGAAATATTCCCCAACACCATTCCACCAAACAATAAAGGAGTAAAATGAAGCGTTCTAACTACAAGCACGAACGTAGCGAAGCCAAAACAACAAAGGCTAGCGCACTTTGGACAATAGCTGGCGTTGTTGGAGAACTTCTTATAGCTTTTGCAGTTGTTTGCGCATTGTACATTGTCTGGCAAATGTGGTGGACGGGCGCTCAATCCGAGCATGTACAGTTTGAAACCAGAGAGGCTGTTTCGTGGAAGAATCCTGCTGCTGGTAAAAAAACCAAGATTGCTCTTCCTCAAGTAGACGATCCTCCTAAATTGCAAAAAGTAAAGTATGGAGAACTTGTTGCTCGAGCATACATTCCTAGGTTTGGTAATCAATGGGAGCGCAATATTGTTGAAGGCGTTAGCCTAGAAATATTAAATAGGCGAGGACTTGCACACTTCCCTAAAACAGAAATGCCAGGAGAAATTGGAAACTTGGCTATTAGTGGTCACCGAAATGGTTACGGTCAGCCTTTAGCAGACGTTGACCGATTCCAAAAGGGCGATCCTATTATTATTCGTACAAAAGATTATTGGTTCGTTTATAAGTACGTTACTCACAAGATTGTTAGACCAGATCAAAGTGAAGTTCTTGATCAAGACCCAATAAATCACAGCAAGAATCCTAAAAAGCGCATGATTACGCTTGTTACTTGTGAGCCAAAATATTCAACTCCTGAGTTCCGCTTTATTAGCTTTGGCGAGTTTGATTATTGGGCTAAGGTTTCCGACGGTATTCCTAAAGAGCTTTCTACGGTAGATGCAAACGGTCAAGTTAAGTTTGTAAACAACGAACAGCAGTCCTTGGCTTCTAAGCTAGATTCACTTGTGCCAATTATGCTTATTGCTATGGTTGCGTACATTATTATCTTCGCTGCAGCAGCTATAGCTTGGCAGTGGCCTCTAAGACGTCAAATTCGAGCTGGATTAAAGCCAAAGCCAGAATTTAGCATTTTTGGCGGACTTATGCGCTTGCAGCCTGGTATTTTGCCAATAAGATTAGTTCTTTGTGCACTAATCTACGTAACAGCAATTGCAATTCTTATGCAATGGATATATCCGTTTGCTTCGGCAACAATTCCATTCTTAAGAGAAATGTCTGCATACACAACAACGATTTATTAAATCGCTACTAATAAGCTAGGAATCTATTAGTTTACAGTTTACTTGCCTAATTAGTTTTCTAGCTTATTAGATTACAAGCAGCTTATAAATCATTGGTTTGCTAGCTTATTAAAACAGCTTATTAAAACACAAACCTATTAATCTTAGTAGCTTACAAGTTAAATAGCTTACAAGTTAAATACAAAAACGCCGCCTAGCACCGTTAAAACAACGGCAAGCTAGGCGGCTTCTTGTTATTTATCACTATTGCTTGTTGTTGCAGAAGATGAGTCAGATGTTGAAGTTCTTCCAGGCTTTGTAGTTGTGTCTACAGGAGGCTGAGGAGTTTTTACAGTAAGCGTTATTGTAGAGCCTTTATCTATCTTAGACCCTTCCTTTTCCGACATACTATCAACAATATCGTCATCCGTAGCGGAGCCATTAGCAACAACCTTAAAGCCCTTTGCTTCTAGTATTTGCTTAGCTTGCTTTAATGTTGATGTTCCAAGAGCAATATGAGGAACTTCTACCTTAGGCTTTCCTTTAGAAACATACACAGTTATAGTGCTATGAGGCTTTACGGCAGCTCCAGAAGACGGATTCATTTTAGTAACCGTTCCTTCTGCAACAGTATCGGATTCTTCTTCTACGGTATTAACAGTAAATCCAAGATTTTGCAATTCGCCAGTAACAACGTCTTTAGATTGTCCAACCATTCCATCTGGAACCTTAGTTAAGCCAGAAGAAATGTACAAAGTTACCATTGAACCTTTATCTGCAAACGAATCTGCAACTGGGTCAGTTCTAGTAACATGATTCTTTTTAACGTCTGTACTATCTTCCACTCTAACGTTAGAAATCTTAAATCCTGCACGTTCAAGAGCTTTTCTAGCTGCTTCTTGCGACTTTCCAGTAACATCTGGAACCTTTGTTGATTGAGGACCAATAGAGAACCAAACGCTAACTCTAGATCCAGAAGCAACCTTTTCTCCACCTTTAGGAGATTGCTTGGTAAAAGTACCTTCTGGCTTAGTAGACTTATCGTCTTCCAAAATATCTGGAATAAGACCAAGCGCGCGAAGCTTTTCTTTAGCAGCATCTTGAGTTGTAGTTTCGCTAAATGTTGGAACAACAATATCTCCAGCTAGCTTACTGCGATTTAGCATAAATAGAATTCCGCCAACAACGATTGCGCAAACAATCGCAGACACAACAGAAGCAATAACAATGCGCTTGCTTCTTTTTGCCTGATTTGCAGCGCGCTGAGCTGCTCTTGTGTTGTAGCCCGTATTTTGATACGCATCAAACTGGCCTGTAATCGCTCCAAAACTTTGAGTAGATGCAGTGTCTGCCGCTCCCATAGCTTGAGTTGCCGCATTCTGCTCCGCCTGCTTTCTTGCGCGCATATTAGCTAAATCTGTTAGCGGATTAAATGCTGCTGCAACAGGAACACCGCCGTTCATAAACGCTAATATGTCGTTCTTAAATTCAGCAGCCGTTGCGTACCTATTCTGCCTATCTTTTGCCATTGCTTTTGCGCAAATCTTATCCCACATTGAAGGAAGACCTGGAACAAGCGTACTTAGAGGAGTTGCAACTTCTGAAACATGCTGATATGCGATTGCAACTGCAGAATCGCCAGTAAAAGGCGGCCTTCCAGTTAGCATCTCGTATAAGACGCATCCTGCAGAATACAAGTCGGACCTCATATCCACCTGTTCTCCACGCGCCTGCTCTGGAGACAAATATTGCGCAGTTCCAACAACACCTTGCGATTGTGTCATTGTTGTTGCAGAATCGTCTAGCGCTCTTGCGATTCCAAAATCCATAACCTTAACAATGCCCTGCTCGGAAATCATAATGTTTCCAGGCTTAATATCTCGGTGAATCACGCCCATTCTATGCGAATACTCCAGGGCGTTCAAAACTCCAAGCATAACTTGTTCGGAATCTCTTTGACTTAAAGCACCATTCATCTTAAGAATATCGCGAAGCGTTTTGCCTTTAACGTATTCCATAACAAGATACGGCAAATGCTCTTCTACGCCATTGTCGTCTACAACAGACTCTTCTCCAGAATCATAGATATTCACTATGTTTGGGTTATTCATTTGCGCAATCGAATGTGCTTCTCGGCGGAAACGAGACAAAAAGATTTCGTCATTTGCCAAATCAGAACGCATGATTTTAACAGCAACGGTACGACCCAAGCGCTTATCTTCTGCGACTCGCACTTCGGCCATTCCACCGCGGCCAATCAATTCACCTAATTGGTACCGTCCATTCGCTAATGAGGTAGGCATTGTGTTACTCATTGCTGCTCCTTGCGGTCGTTATTATTCAAAATGTTAATAATATTAACTTGTGTTTTTGGAACACTTCTAACGCTGCGTTTAATGCGCTGAGCATTGGAAGAATCTATTGTGTTTTTATTGTTAAACGCTGTTTGCTGATCCAAAAGTCTTCGTTCAATTTTTGCAAGCACTTTTGAAACAACAAGAGCATCTTTAGGTCTATCTTTTGGATTCTTAGAAAGCATTGACATTACAAACTGTCTTAATTGAAGGTCAACACTATCTGGAAGAGGTGGAACAGGGTCATTAACGTGTGCGGCTGCAATATCTACAGGCGTAGTTCCAGTAAATGGCCTATGTCCACAAAGTCCTTCGTATGCAACAACTCCAAGAGAATAAATATCGGACTGGGCAGTTGCTTGCTCTCCTTGAGCTTGCTCTGGGGAAATATATTGAGCTGTTCCAACAACCATTCCATCTTGAGTAATCTGCTCTTGGTCGCTAGAGTACGAAACGCCAAAATCTGTTATCTTTACGCTTCCCGTTTCGGAAACCATAATATTTGCTGGCTTAACGTCTCTATGAATAACACCGTGGGAATGTGCAACAAAAAGACCTCTTGCAGTTTGAATAAGTATAGGCAGCAATCGCGTTGGCTCAACAGTTTTTTCTTTATGATATAAGTCTGCTAAAGACTTACTAGGAACATACTCCATAATCAAAAAGCCAATGCCATCATGCTCGTAGTAGTCAAATAAAGCTGCAATGTTTGGATGAGCAAGATTGGCTGAATTATGTGCTTCTGCTCTAAGTCTACGCAATTTAGCTTCAACATTGCTTGTATCGGTTCTAAGCGCTTTAACGGCAACAATCCTGCCAAGCTGTATATCAAAGCCCTTCCAGACTTCCCCCATGCCTCCTTGTGCAAGTCTTCTATCTAGTCTGTATCGATGATGAACTAACTGTCCTTCAACAAGTTTCATTGCTTAAGCGCCTCCTTCATCACCTGTCTCATAATTGGCCCTGCTGTAAGCGTTCCATACGTACTAGCATTGTGAATAACAACTGCTACAGCTATTTTAGGATCTTGTGCAGGAGCAAATCCAATAACCCACCCATTAATAGCTTGATTTCTAAACCCAATTTGTGCTGTTCCCGATTTTGCTGCAACAGCAACATTGGGCAAAGAAAGATTTTGATTACTTTTTACAACTACACTTTGCATCATAGCATTGAGTTTTGCAGCACTTTGTGCGCTTAAAGCTTGACTCATAACGGTAGGCGTTGTTTGAGAAATAACAGACAAGTCACTAGACCTTACGCAATCAACAAGCGTTGGCTTCATAAGTGTTCCATTATTTGCAATAGCAGCTGCAATCATAGCGTTTTGAAGAGGAGTAACCCTAGCGTCTCCCTGACCAATCGACTGAAGAGCAAGCTTATCTTGCGTAGGCTTTTGATTAAGCAAAGACGCAACAACTCTCATTGGGAATCCTGTTGAATCAGATCCATCTAAAGTAAATGAGCTAAATAATCCAAACTTTTTAGCCTGCTTAACAATCGCATCCGATCCTAAAGAAACTCCTAGTTGTGCAAATGCAGTATTTGAAGAATAAGCTAAAGCATCTTCAAACGATATTTGACCATTCGATCCGCTAGCGCTTGGAACAACATTTGTAAGATGAGTTTGCGTTCCTGGAAGAGTGTACGAAGATCCAGCTGGAATCGAAGTATTTAAATCATATTTTCCAGTTTCTAGCGCTGTTGCAGCAACAACCGTTTTGAAAGTAGAACCAGGAGCATAAAGTTCAGATATTGAATGATTTAGCATTGGATTATATATGTTAGATATAAGATCCTTATATGCTCTGTTTACTAAAGAAACATTGTGAGATGCAAGAGAAGAAGGATCGTAGCTAGGCGTACTAACCATTGCTAGTATTCTTCCAGTTTTTGGCTCTATTGCAACTAAAGCGCCATTCTTGTCTTTTAGTAGATTGTATGCAAGAGTTTGAAGCTTAGTGTTAATAGATGTTTCTATAGAAGCACCTCTGTTTTCTGCTCCTGTAAATAGAGACTTAAACTTTTGAAGGAATAGCGCGTCGGATTCTCCACTTAAAAGCTGATTTCTAGAAGCCTCTATGCCCCTATCTGCCCTTTGACTTATTGAATAATAACCCGTTATTGGAGCATAAGCAGGGCCGTTAAAATATGACCTTTGATACACAAACGCATCTTTAGATGGATCTGACTTTGCTAAAACAGTTCCATCTGACGCAAGAATGGCTCCTCTTGGAGCGCCAAATTCGTGATATAGTGCACGCCTGTTTCTAGGATCAGAATTTAATTCGTTTGCTTTTATAGACGTTATGTACGTGCTAGAAATACATAAAACAACAAACAACACAATTACTGCACTAAAAAGCTGCTTCAAACATTTATTCATAAGATTCACCCCCATCTTCTTTAAGATTAGAGGACTTATTTTCTCTTTGCTTAAGCTCTCTTTCCCTAAGAGCAGCTAAAGCTTCGTATTGGAAAGTATCAGACAATATAGCAGCCTCTGGCTTATTAGCAGCATTAGATATAACAATCAAAATAGATGCAAGCAAATAGTTAGCAACTAGAGAAGAACCACCAGCTGCCATATAAGGCATTGTTAAGCCAGTAAGTGGAATAACAAGCGTGATTCCGCCAACAACAGTAAATACTTGGAACGCCATTGTAAAAACAAGACCAGATGCAAGAAGCTTTCCAAAACCGTCTTTAATCTTCATAGCAGTAATCATGCCCGACGCAATAATAATCATGTAAAGAATTAAGACTATAAACAAACCAGTTAATCCTAATTCTTCCCCAACCGAAGCATAAATAAAATCGGAATTAGCAAGTGGCGTTAAAGAAGGATGACCTTGGCCTAATCCTGTTCCAGTTATACCTCCTGCAGCAAGGCCAAATAATCCAGTAACAATTTGAGCAGACCCGCCTGGGAATCTGTTGTAAATAACTGGGTCGTATGGGTTAAGCCAAGCGTCAACTCTGTATTGAACGTGTGCAAAAAGCTTAACAGCAACTAAACATCCAATTATAAATGCTATAAAGCCTATTGCAAGCCAGCCTTTTCTTCCAGTTGCAACGTAAAGCATAGAAACAAACATTGCAAAGAACATTAATGATGTTCCTAAATCGTGTTGCACAACAAGCACACACATTGAAGCAGCCCAAACAAGCGCTATAGGACCCATATCTTTGAATCGTGGAAGATGAATTCCAAAAATCTTTGTTCCACCAACCGCAAGTCTGTCTCTATGGTCAAACAAGTATGCCGCAAAGAAGAAAGCTAAGAATAGTTTTGCAAATTCTCCTGGCTGAATAGTGTGGTTTCCAAAGCCAATCCAAATTCTCGCTCCGCCAATTTCCTTACCGATTATTGGAAGCATTGGAGATAAAAGGAGAACAAGACCAATAACCATGCTAACGTACGAGAATCTTCTAAGAATCCTATAATCTTCTAGAACCATCACAAAAATTATGGATAATACAAGAGCAACACAAACCCAAATAAGCTGTTTCATAGCAACATTAGTGTTGTGCTGTTTATCTATTCTTGCAATCATAACAGTTCCAATAGCTGTAAGAAGAAGAATACAAGGGAGTATTACCTGGCTAGAATAAGGCTTTTTTACAATCAAAACGCCCCACAAAACAAGGTATAATGCCGTTGTTAGAACAAGCATACCAACATAGTTTGCTGGAACGAATCCATTAATCCTTAGAAACATTTGTAAAAATGCTATTGAAGATATAATTACAGAAAACAGAAGCAAAGATATTTGCTTAATACGCATACTAAACATGTTCACGAGGTTTTACCTCCTGAATCATTGCTTGAATCTACAGCTCCACTATTGTTTCCGTCTTTATTATCTGAATTAGAAATAATACTTTTTGGCTTATTGCCGCGCTTCTCGCTTTCTCGAGCGCGCATTTCTCTTCCGATTAGCCTTGCATGACCTCTTGCTTCTTTAAGACTGCTAAAGCTAATACCTTCGTCAAGCTGATCTTGCCAAGACTTATCTAGATTCTTAACTCTAATATTTGTTTCTTCAATCTGATGTGAAAGCTCTAATCCAAATATGTTAGTAGGAACACCTTGGTAAATAACTACTTTGCCATTTCCTTTACCAATGTAGTATTGCTTTTGAGTCCAAGAATAAACAAGATAAGCTCCACAAGCAACAATCGCACACACAACAAGCGTTGCAAAAGCAACACCTATTCTCATCCATCTTATTCTAATTCTATTTGCTTTATGTGCTTCTGCCTGTTCTCTTTTAACAGCGCGCTGAACATCTGGATCCCTAGGATCTGTTGATATTCTACCGTTCTTCTTTTTTACAATAGGAATCTCGTTTGTATCTGTAGATCTTAATTCCTCTTCGTTTCTTAAATGAGAAGGCTGCACAAGTCGAGTAGTTTCTACAATTTTCTCATCTTTTTCCGCCGATTTTGCGTCTGTTTGCATAAGAGCAGCAGCTCTTTGAGCAGGAGAATCTTTACCTTCACGCAATGGTGGTGTAGAAGAAACAGCTTTATTAACAATATCTGCTATAGACTCTAAATCTTTGCTTGCAGCACCGCCAATTAATGGAGTTTGGTGAGGCAAGTCAAAAGCATCTGCGTCTAGTGCCAAAGTTGCATCTGCTATAACAGCAGTCGCATTATCTGTGCTTCCTGCTTTAAGTGCCATATAAACAAGTTTTTGAGCACACTCTTCTTGATTAGATACAGTGCTCATAACTTCTTGAATTGTGGAATCTTCTAATACTCCACACACACCATCCGAGCATAAAAGCCAGCGATCGGAAGGGTGCGCCTGCCTAATAGCAATATCTGGCCTTGGATCAATATCAAAATCACCTAAAACGCGCATAACAACATTTCGCTGCGGATGATTTCTTGCTTCTTCTGGCGTAATGTGACCCGTGTCTATTAAATGTTGAACGTAACTATGGTCGCAAGTCATTCTTGTAAGATGATTATCTCGCAACAAGTACGCTCTAGAATCGCCCAAATGTGCAAGAACCCAGTAACCATTTACAAGAGATACGGCTGTTACTGTTGTTCCCATTCCAGCAAGTCTGCGTTCTCTTTTGGCTTTGCCAACAATTGCGTCGTGAGCAGCCATAATCGAGGTTTCCATCATTGAAGAAACAGCTTTTACATCATTTGGCCTTGAATCTTGCTCAATGTGCGCTAAAGACCTAATTGCGATTGTAGAAGCAGTATCTCCTCCAGCATGACCGCCCATACCATCGCAAATAGCGGCCAATCTTTCTCCAGCAAACGCAGAATCTTGATTATTGCTTCTAACAGTACCAACGTCGCTAACAGCTGTTGAATACATAAACAACGCTTTGTCTATAAAATAGGCCTTATTTAAGTTTTGTTCTTCACTTTTTACAGCATTATTTACTGGATTATTATTTGTATCGCTGCTATTTGCAGACTCACTACTTACAACATTTGCAACGTCACTACTTGAAACGTTATTACTTGCAGAATCAACTTGATCTTGCTGTTTTTGACTACTTGTTTTATCTTCAATGTTTGAATCGAATTGCGCCATTTATTTACCTCAATTCAAACATTGTTGCTCCGATTCGCACAGACTTGCGCGGAGGCAAAACAACAGGTTCATTAACTCTACTATGACCTATCATAGTTCCGTTAGTGCTACCTAAATCTTCAAGAACCCAAGAATTTACAGATTGATTAAAATACACGCGCGCGTGATGAGAAGAAACAAACTCGTCATTTAGAACAACCGTATTGTTTGCAGATCTTCCAAGAGTTACGCCAGAAGGCTCCAACGGGAATGACGAACCAGCTAAAGGACCATCAATAATAACAAGCAAAGTTGGCATTTCAGCTTGATTATTCTTCTCTAAATTAGCAGAAGCAATATTGTTATTTCTTAAAGATTCATCATTAGAAGGATTTGGTCTGCGATGAGACTTATTCTTCCAAGCTTTAGACTTTTTAGGACTAAAAATCTCAATATCTTTGCGTAAAGATCGAACAGCAAACCATACGAATACCCACAAAAGTACTAAAAAACTGTACTTAAGTATAGCAAAAGTCAACTCGGTTAATATCATGCGTGTACTCGTATCTCTTTACGTATTCGTCTACTACTCCTGATCTTGATCCGAAGCCCAATAAAGAATACGGGTGCGCCCAATAGTAATAGTGTTTCCATCTAATAGCGTTGCTGCTGGAGTTTGATGACCTTCAACATAAGTACCATTAGTGGATCCAAGATCCCTAGCAATAACACCATCTGGTGTAACGTCTATTCCAAGATGTCTACGAGAAATTCCAGGATCATCAATAACAATATCGCAACCAGAACCTCTGCCTAATATTGTGCGATCTTTTGTTAACAAATACCTATTCCCATTAATCTCCAGCATTGGATGATTTTCTGACTGCTCTTGCGTTGTTACAGGAACAGCGTTTCCTGGAACAGAATCAGAAGTTAAATTGAAATTACCTTTTGTAAGATCGGTATCTTCTTCAAAAATAACTGCAACTGGGCCAACAAAAGCATAATGCTGACTTTTTGCATACTGTGTAAGATTATCCGCAAGCTCATTTGCTAAAGCTTCACTACCAAGCTGATCAAAGTCTGGAGTACTAAGCTTAAAGTGATACTCATTTGGTGCAACCGTACGATCGCGATCAATTGGCATAGACTGGTTATCAATTTCTCGCTCTAATGCACTAGAAAGATCAACAGGTTGCAAGTCTTTAGACCCGAATTTTGCGAAGACTCCATTCATTGCACCTTCAACGCTCTTCTCAAGTCTGTCAAGCACGCTCATTGTAAACCCTTTCTACCTTTTCCTCATATTACTCGTCACCTCGTACGGTGTACAAATCACATCTAAATACCAAACATGCGTTTGCTAAATTTATTTACATACTTGTTTATATACTACATTTTTACAAAATTATGCAAAATAAACAAATAAAACTTATAAACCAATTTAATATTACAAGTTTATTATATATTTCTAAGTGTAATCTTTAATTATGAATCAAAAAAATAAGCTTTACGAATTTTTAGAAAAAATAAAGTTCTATATAACTAATAATAAGAAGTGTTCTACTGTTATACTTCTTGCGATTTTAGTTCCTTTAATTGGAAAACTTTTGCTTGTTAATAGTGCAGAAAGATCTTTTGAAGCAGGAATCGTAGCATTTTTCCACAACTATTCTCCGTCTTTTATAATGGCTCTTTCTAAATTGCTTGCAATAGTTTTTTCTACAAAATCATGCATTGTTATACTTTTTATTTTGGCTGTTATTTCTTATTTTATAAAACGAGATTGGCGCATAACTCTAATACAGCTTGCGACTTGCCTTTTGCCAATGATTTATATTTTTGCTGTTAAATTCATAGTTCATAGACCTAGGCCATTTATTGGTGTAAAAATTAAAGTTCCACCAGATCCAAGTTTTCCAAGCGGTCACACTGCAGCAGCAGTAGCTATTTGTTCAATGGCTCTTATGATTATTTATATTGCAAATAAGTCTTTCTTAAGGCTTGGATTAATCGTTAGCATTATTATTGTTGCTATTGTTGCAATTTCTAGACTTGTTGTTGCAGCACACTTCCCTAGTGATGTTTTAACTTCTGCAATAATGTACCCAATACTTGTTTTGTCTATTCTTAATCTATCTAAAAGTAATAGTTTTATTTACAACAAAATATTAAGAAAATTAAAATAATATAGATATCAAATAGACATCAAATATTAAATAGCAGAAGGGATTTTCTATGTTTAACGGTTTCAAAAAATTCATTGCAAGAGGTAGTGTAATCGACATGGCGGTTGGTGTTGTTATGGGCAGCGCCGTAACTTCCGTTGTTACTTCGATTGTTAAAAACATTATTAATCCGCTTATAGCGATAATTTGCGGAAAGCCAGATCTTGATGGTGTTTTAACAATAACAATAAATGGTGCAACAATCTCTTTTGGTGCAGTTATTGGATCAATCTTAAACTTCCTTATTGTTGCTGCAGCTGTTTATTTTTGCATTGTTCTTCCTATTAACAAGTTAAGAGAGATTGGTCTTCCTTTCTTGCAATTTGAAAAAGAAAAGAGTGATGAAGAAAAACGCAAAGATCGCGAAGAAAAAATGATTAAAATTTTGGAAGATATTCGAGATCTATCTTATAAAAAATAGTTCGTTTAATGATTTTTATAAATAATTTTTATAAAAATAATCCCCACTAATCTACTTAAAGTTTAGTGGGGATTAATTTTATGAGATTAAATTATTAATTATACGTGCTTTTTGCTTTAGTCATCACCAAGAGTTAAGTGAATTCCACCAACTAATGATCCAACAACGTTATAAAGCAAAGATCCAATTGCAGATAATAATGTTGCAATAACTATTTCTACAACAGAAAAAATTATTACAGCACTTAAAACAGTTGGCAAAGAAAACACGTCTGCAAGGTTAAAACCGTTGCTATTTAAGCCTGTTGATGAAACAATCTGTGTTACTTGATCAAAAACACCAATCATGTTTAGAAATAGCCAAACTAATCCCGCTGCAATAACTTGTATTATTCCGCCAGCAACACTTAGCAAAAATGTTACTTTTGCAACACTCCAAGCGTCTACTCTAACTAGGGAAAGACTCATCCTTCTAGCTCTTGGTTGAGTAGATTTCCTAACGCTATACGCATTAGAAGAAGACGTAGCTGTTGCACCTACTGTTCTTGGAGAACTAGTATTAGATTCTCCACTAACTTTGCTATTGGATGCTTCAAAATCTTCACTCATCTAAGTTCCTTCCAATAGTTTTTTCTGATGATTCTTCATTTTGAGTTTCATCATCATCTCTTTCCTCGTTTCGAGCAATCGAGATGATTTCATCACCCTTATCTGGCTTTGCTAAAGTCACTCCTTGAGTGGTTCTACCTGTGCGCTTAACTTCGTTAACGTCGGAACGAATCACTTTACCAGACTTCATAATTGCCATTACTTGATCTGTTTCTTCAACAATCAAAGCACCAACCAAAGAACCGCGGCCTTCTGTAAGCTGTACCGCTTTAACACCGTAGCCGTTTCTTCCTTGCAAACGATACTCTTCAATAGCTGTACGCTTAGCAAATCCTTCGTTTGTAACAACAAGAAGATCTTTGCTTGTATCTACCGACACAACATCCATATCCAGCAATTCGTCGCCTTCTCTAAATCTCATGCCTTGAACGCCTGCAGTTTGACGGCCCATTGGTCGAAGTTGCTCATCATCTGCTCTAAACTTAAGGCTCATACCAAGTTTAGAAACAAGAATAATGTCATCTTCTGGGTTGCACAAAGCTGCACCAATCAGCTCGTCTGTTGGCTCCCCAGTTTCTTCGTTTGCCATTAGTCGAACAGCAATCAAGCCACCTTGTCGTGGAGAATCATATTCTTGCAAAGCAGTTTTCTTAACTTTTCCAGAACGAGTTGCCAAAACCAAATACTTTGCTACATCATAATTTTGAATTGACAATACCGCTTGAATTGTTTCTCCAGGAGTAAATTGAAGAAGATTTGCAACATGCTGACCTTTAGAATCTCTTGATCCTTCTGGAAGCTCATATGCTTTAATGCGGTAAACGCGTCCGCGATTAGTGAAGAACAAAAGCCAATTGTGAGTAGATGTTAAGAAGAAGTGATCTACAACATCATCTTCACGAAGCTTTGCGCCCTTAATACCCTTACCTCCACGGTGTTGTGCGCGATACTCGTCTGCTTTTGTACGCTTAATATAGCCTGCGCGAGTAACTGTTACAACAACGTTTTCTTCGGCAATAAGATCTTCAACGTTCATTTCTCCCGAGAATGGAAGAATCTTAGTTCTGCGCTCATCTCCATATTTTGCTACGATTTCGTCAAGCTCATCGCCAACAATCTTGCGCTGACGCTCTGGGCTTGCAAGAATATCGTTGTAATCTTCAATCTTGCGCATTAATTCTTCATGCTCGTCGAGAATCTTTTGACGTTCCAAAGCTGCGAGCCTACGAAGTTGCATTGCAAGAATAGCATCTGCTTGAACTTCATCAACATCAAGCAAATTCATCAAACCAGTGCGAGCTGTTTCAACATCTTTAGAAGATCTGATTAATGCAACAACTTCGTCAATCATATCCAAAGCTTTTAAGTAGCCTTGCAAAATATGATCTCGCTCTTCTGCCTCGCGCTTTAAGTAGCGTGTACGCCTATCAATAACTTCAAGCTGATGACTTACCCAATGACGAATAAACGCATCCAAGCTCAAAGTTCTAGGAACACCATCAACAAGCGCAAGCATGTTAGCGCCGAAAGTTTGCTGCAATTGCGAATGCTTATACAAGTTGTTCAAAACAACTTTTGGAACAGCATCTCGCTTAAGAACAAGAACCAAACGCTGACCAGTACGGCCAGACGTTTCATCGCGCATATCTGCAATGCCTTGAATCTTACCGTCTCGCACAGCTTCTCTAATAGAAGCAGCTAAACGATCAGGATTAACTTGGTATGGAAGCTCAGTAACAACCAAGCACATACGTCCCTTAATTTCCTCGGTATTAACAACAGCGCGCATTGTAATTAATCCGCGACCAGTGCGGTACGCTTGCTCAATTCCCTTGTGGCCTAAGATTGTTGCTCCAGTAGGAAAATCAGGCCCTTTAATTCGCTGAATTAATGCTTCTAGAAGCTCGGAATTACTGGCATCTGGGTGATCTAAAGCCCAATGTACGCCATCGGCAACCTCGCGCATATTGTGAGGTGGAATATTAGTTGCCATACCAACAGCAATACCTGCAGAACCATTAACTAAAAGATTTGGGAAACGAGATGGCAAAACTGTTGGCTCTTGAGTTTTTCCATCGTAGTTTGGCAAGAAATCAACAGTATCTTTGTCAATATCTCGAACCATTTCCATAGCAAGAGGCGCCATACGGCATTCTGTATAACGCATTGCTGCTGCAGGATCATCACCTGGGGATCCAAAGTTTCCTTGACCATCAACAAGCAAGTATCGCATTGACCAAGATTGAGCCATACGAACCAAAGTGTTGTAAATAGCAGAATCACCATGAGGGTGATACTTACCCATAACATCGCCAACAACACGAGAGCACTTGTTGTATCCGCGATCTGGCCTATATCCGCCATCGTACATTGCGTAAATAACGCGACGATGCACTGGCTTTAAGCCATCTCGAACATCTGGCAAAGCACGCTCAACAATAACAGAAAGTGCATAAGCAAGATAGGATTCGCGCATCTCTTGTTGCAAATCCATATGCTTTACGCGAGCACCCTTCATTAAGCCATAATCCGTATTATCTGCTTCTTGCGGGCTTTGTGGCTCCATTGAACCGTCAGGTAACTGATCTGGCTCTTCGCTATTATTAGCGGCATTTATTTCGTCTACCACTGTAATTCCTTTTTATTAGCTTTAAGTTTATTTGCTTTAATGCTTTTACTGACAATTTTTAACAATTTTTAAGCGTCAATAAATCTTGCATCGTGAGCATTACGTTGAATAAAGAGCCTACGAGGTTCCACTTCGTCTCCCATAAGCATTGAGAAAGTTTCATCAGCTCGAGCAGCATCTTCAATATGAATTTGCTTTAGGATTCTGTGCTCAGGGTCCATTGTTGTTTCCCACAATTCCTGATAGCTCATCTCACCCAAGCCCTTGTATCGCTGAATGCCTTCGCCTTTAGGAAGTTGTCTGCCTGCAGCTTTACCTTCTGCAAGAACTCTGTCTCGCTCTGCATCCGTATAAACAAAATCATGCGCACCCTTGCTCCACTTCAAGCGATAAAGAGGAGGCATTGCAACGTAAACGTAGCCTGCTGTAATCATTGGTCGCATATAGCGGAAGAACAGTGTTAAATTCAATGTAGCAATATGAGCACCATCAACATCAGCATCAGCCATAATAATGACTTTGTGATATCTAACTTTACTTAAGTCAAAATCTTCACCATAACCGCCACCAACAGCAGTGATTAAGGATTCAATAGTTTCCGACTTCATCATTCTGTCGATTGATGCGCGCTCAGTATTCAAAATCTTACCGCGCAATGGCAAAATTGCTTGCGTAATAGGATCTCGTCCTTGAATTGCGGAGCCACCTGCGGAATCACCCTCCACTATAAACAGCTCGCATTCTTCTGGATTATTAGACTGGCAATCCTTCAATTTATCTGGCATTCCAGCAGTTTCAAAGATTGACTTTCTACGAGTATTTTCGCGAGCTTTCTTAGCTGCAAGACGCGCACGCGATGCTTCAATTGCTTTTTGAATAATGTTCTTTGCTTCACTTGGATGAGCGTCGAACCAATCTCCAAGCTTTTCGGTCATAACTCGCTGAACAAAAGTCTTAGCTTCGGAATTACCAAGCTTTGTTTTAGTCTGACCTTCAAACTGTGGAGTTGTAAGCTTTACGGAAACAACTGCTGTTAAGCCTTCTCGAACATCGTCTCCAGAAAGATTAGTATCTTTTTCTTTTAATATGTTCTTTTCTCGAGCATAACGATTTACAAGAGATGTAAGCGCAGCACGGAATCCTTCTTCGTGAGTTCCACCTTCTGTAGTAGAAATCGTATTTGCAAAAGTATGCACCGCTTCCGAATATGCAACAGTCCATTGCATAGCGATTTCTGCAGAAATACCAATCTCAAGGTCTTCTGCCTCAAAATCAATAACATCTGGCTCTACTGGAACAGCTTTACGAGATTTAACTAAGTAATCAACGTAATCTTTAATTCCGTGATCATACTTGTAGCTAACGCTTTGATGCTTTTCTTCGCTAATTGATTCATTTTCTCCAGTGACTTCATCCCCTGCTTCATCGGGTTTACGCAAATCGGTTAGAGAAATCTTCAATCCCTTGTTAAGAAAAGCCATTTGCTGGAATCTAGATCGCAAAGTTTCAAAATCGTACGTAGTTGTTTCAAAAATTGCGCCATCTGGCCAGAACGTTACAGAAGTTCCCGTAGATTCACCATCTTCCATTGGCTGACCTTTTTTAAGAGGAGCCGTTGGATGCTGATCTACATACGTTTGAGTCCAATGGAATCCTTGACGACGAACTTCGATTTCTACACGCGTAGAAAGAGCATTAACAACAGATATGCCAACGCCGTGCAAGCCGCCAGAAACAGCGTATCCGCCGCCGCCAAACTTTCCGCCAGCGTGAAGCTTAGTCATAACTGTTTCAACACCAGAAACACCTTCGCCTGGTACTTCGTCAACTGGAATACCACGTCCATCGTCCACAACTTTTATTGCATTGTCTGGCAAAATTGTCACTTCAATGTGAGAAGCATAACCAGCCAAAGCTTCATCAACTGAATTATCTACAATCTCGTATACAAGATGATGCAATCCTCTAGGGCCAGTTGAACCAATATACATACCTGGCCTAATTCGAACTGCTTCCAATCCTTCTAGAACTCGAAGATCACTAGCATCATAATGTTCAGGAGAAAGTGAATCATCTAGCTGAGCATCATCTAGTTTATGTTCTTCAACAGAATTTTCCATTGAATTATCTTCAGTGTTTAACACTTTAGATCCCTTCCCGTATTACCTCATGCCAAGAGGCATTTACGAGGTCTATACACGCTAGAAAGCACAAAAAAGGGTCTTCTAGCGATTTAACTATATTACATAACATTCTACACATGCATAATGACCGCTCTTTATTAAGAGCCATTATTAGTGATTCTTAATATTAAACCTACTGTTTATTGATTTTTTGCCTGTTTTTTGCAAAGATGGGCCAACTATTTTGACTTCTTTAATATTAATATTCTTAGAATATTCAAATATTTTTTTCTCAAGCATAGGCTTGCAATAGCTAAGTTGCGTATACCAAACATTTGATTTTGTTCTAACAATTAAAACGCCATCTTTTATTTTGTCTATATAACAATTCAATGATGCGCTTTTTCCAACTATTTTCCACCAATCTTCGCGCATTTTTGCTATAGAAAGTTGCTCATTCCAATTGTTTTGATTAGCAAAATTTGCAAGTAAAGAATAAAGATTTTGTGGATCTCTACCAGGTTTTCCAAAACTTTCTAAAGCTTTATAAGCATTCTGCTCGTTAACTACCTTTTTTATTGCTTTCTTTTTAATAGGCGTAAAAATTAGTTCTGGAAGCTTTCTTGTATCTAATTTTAGTATTTTATTTACGGGAATTTTCATCTAATATCCCCTAAGTCAGTAGATTTATTTTGGTTATTTTCAATATAATCAACACTATTTTTACGACTATTAACAATATTTTCCAATAAAATTTTATGATTAATATCAATATTGTTTTCTAAAGATTTAGAATCATCTTCATTTTGATCTTTTGCTATTTTAGACACATCAATAATCGAGTTTTCTAACACACTTTTATCTTTTGGTATATCACTTAAAGACGCAACAGTAATAAAAACTTGATCTTGATTTTTTGCAAATTCTAAAATTTGTTTTCTTCTAAACTCGTCTAATTGTGCAAAAACATCATCTAAAATAACAATAGGTTTTTTCCCATTCTTTTTTTCTAATGACTTAAATAAAGCCATTTTTAACGCTAATGCAAGAGTCCAAGATTCACCGTTTGAAGCGAATTCTTTTGCATTATAATTATTAAGCAATATAGTAAAATCGTCTCGATGAGGCCCTATTAGATTGTATCCTCTTGCAACTTCTCCATTATAAATTCTTTGAAAATGCTCACTAATCGCAAGCCTAATAGAATTATCATTATTTTCTTCAAAATCGTTTTCGCTAAAATCAATCTCACTAAAAGAAGGATTATATTCGATTGAAGCAAAATTAGATGAGTTAGAAAGATGTTTAACAATATTTGAAAAAACATTATTAAGTAACTCTATTATTTGTTTGCGTAATTTTGTAAGAATTATTCCAGTTTCAATAAACTTAGCAGTCCATACTTCTAAATCAGAAACCGTATTGTAATTATTCATTGAATTTGGTGAATAATTATTAGATAAACTTTTTAATAGTGCAGAACGCTGCTTTGCAATATGATTATATTCTTGCAAAATAGGCAAATAGTTTGGTATTAATAATGCTCCAGCTTGATCAATGAATGTTCTTCTAACAGTAGGATCTGAAACAATCAAATTTTGGTCTCTTGGAGTAAAAGAAACACAAGGAACTAAGCCAACTATATCTTTCATATATAGAGATTTTTTACCATTAATCCTTGCTCTATTAGCACCCTTTAGATTAATGCTTAGCTCAAATGTTGTTTCGTCTAAATCATTTGAACTATCTAAAGTATTGCTATTGAAAGTATTGTTAAAATCCTTAATATTTGCACGTATTGTAGCGCAATTATGATTTATCTCTATTAATGGCGTTAAAGAAGATACTCTATGACTTGTTCCCGTTGAAATAACTTCTAACGATTCAACAATATTAGTTTTACCTAAACCGTTTGAACCTAATAGAATATTAATTTTTGGGGAAAAGTCGAATACACAACTACTCCACGAGCGAAAATGGTCTAATGCAAGCTTTGAAACATACATTTATTTGGCTACGTTATTCGTTTACATTTATTAGTTTTAAGGATGCATTGGAACAACAAGATATCTGTAATTCATGGATTCATCTCCATCTGCTTCTTGTTGACCGTTAAATTCAACAGGCTTAACAGCAGACGTGATTTTAGCGTGAATAAATGGCTCACTAATAGCGCTTAATCCTTCAATCAAGTAGTTAGGATTAAAAGCAACAATAATATCTTGACCATCCATATCTATGTCAATAATTTCTTTTGCTTTAGATTCACTGTCGTTTCCAGCACTTAGAGTGAGTTCATCTTCCGCAAAAGACATGTAGATTGGAGCATCTTTTTCTGCAACAATAGCAACGCGTTTAATTGCGTTAATAAGCATTTGTCGATTAATAATTGCGTGAATAGGATACTCGTCAACAAAAAGACGATCTACAGAAGGAAATTCTCCATCAATAAGTTGAGAAGTGCTAACTCTTCCAGAATTTTCAAATCCTAGAATAGAAGGTTCTTGCTCGTTTAAGTTAATAACAACATTTTGATGTTCGTCAACAGAGCGCGAAATATCTTTAAGAATGCTTCCCTTAATAAGAGTTGAAGTATTTATATCGCTATGTTCTGGAGTCCACTTAAAAGTGGAACGAGCAAGACGATATCTGTCAGTAGCTGTAAAAGTAACAGTATCGTCTTCAAAATGAGCATGAATTCCTGTTAGAACTGGCCTATCTTCTTCTCTAGAAACTGCTACAGAAGCCTGATTTACAGCCTGAACAAAAGTAGGAGCATCTACTTGACCAAGTTTTGAAGGAATTTCTGGTAAATCTGGATATTCTCCTTCTGGCATAAGTTGCAAAGTAAATGTTGACTTTCCAGAAGTAATTGTAAGAGTTGTTTCGTTAGAAGATAAATATGTTTTTTCTGCTGGCAAAGATTTTGTTATATCTGCAAGTAGTCTGCCTAAAACGAGCACACTCCCTGCTTCATCTACACCCGCTTCAACGTGATGACGACTAGAAAGTTGATAGTTAAATGCGCAAAGCTGCAAAGTTCCGTCTTTTGCTTCTAGCTTTAAGCCAGCAAGAATAGGATTTGCTGGACGATTATCTATAACGCGAGTAGTCCAAGATAGTGCGTCTGCAAAAGAAGCGGAATTAACTTCAACTTTCATATTTCCTCATTTCAGTAAAACTGTGTTTATTCTATCTCATTGGCTAATGAAAATCTAATTTAGAAATAAGTGCTAATCGTTAATAAAAAATATTATTATTATTCAAAAATAAAGTAATAATAGTAATAAGCAATGTGGAAATGTTAACATGTGACTAGAAAAGCTTTGTTAAAGCCATTATCCACATAAGAAAAATGTGGATAACCTATGAGTAATTGTGTGCAAAAAGAGTCGAGTTATCCACATTCGGAGCTATTTTTTCATTAATCCACATTTTGAGCGGCTTTATAAACAGTTTATTCACTTTTTTAACGGCGTTTTCCACCACTTATTCGCAGGGTTTAACCACATTTGTGACTAACTATGTGGATAACTTTTTTTATTTTAATTAACAGAGTTGTATAGATTTGTGTAAAACTACTTTTTATTCGTAGGATTTTGCTTTAATCGAACAGTTAATTCCATAACATAGTTATAGATTTCCTGCTTTTCTTGCATCTCTCCGCTAATGCGCGTATAAGCATGCATAACAGTCGTGTGATCGCGGCCGCCAAAGACTTCGCCAATATCAACAAGACTCATACTTGTCATTTCTCTAGCTAAATACATTGCAATTTGACGTGCCAAAGCAACATTCTTAGTTCTAGATCTGCCAACAATCTCGTCAAAAGTCATATGGAAGTACTTAGCAACTTGACCAATAATATCTGTTGGACGAATTTCAATATCGGAAGCAAAGAAGTCTTGTAAAGCTTGTTCTGCCAAGGCTTTGCTCACAGGTTGATTACTTAAAGATGCAACGGCTGTAACTCTAGTTAAAGCACCTTCAAGCTCACGGATATTCTCTGTAAAACGCTCCGCAATAAGGTCTAGAACATCGCTAGGGACGTTAGAATTATTCATTAATGCCATCATTCTTAGAATGGCTATTCGGGTTTCTAAATCAGGCGGCTTAATATCAACAGTTAAGCCAGACTCAAATCTAGAAATAAGTCTTGATTCAAATCCTCTAAGATTTTTAGGAGCAACATCAGAAGCAATAACAATTCTTTTACTTGCTTGATAAAGAGCATTAAAAGTATGGAAGAATTGTTCCAGAGTTGCTTCTTTTCCTCCCAAAAACTGAATGTCATCGATTAAAAGAACATCAACTTCGCGGAAGCGCCTATTAAAATTAGCGATTTGACCCTGATTTTGACTTGTGTTTTGTAAAGCCTCAATAAATTCGTTAGTAAATTCCTCGCTTGTAATATAACGAACCTTAAGTGAAGAATCCTTAACAAGAGCATAATTGCCAATAGCATTAAGCAAATGTGTTTTACCTAAACCAGATCCGCCGTAAATACATAAAGGATTAAAGTCTTTTCCAGAGCCTTCTGCAACAGCTAAAGCAACTGTGCGCGCAAAACGATTAGAATCTCCAGGAACAAAAGTATCAAAAGTTGCGCAAGTATTTAAGTGAGTAACGGGATCCCTTTTTATTGAAGAAGGAATTTTTGCTTGCGGATTATTAATACCAGAATTAATACCAGAATTAATACCAGAAACATCTAAACCAGTGTTTTGCATGGTATTTAAGCCGGTTGCGTAGTCAAAATCTTTTTGAATAGGAGTATTGCTAGATGAACCAACATTTTCAACGCTATTAGTGTTTACAAGATTGTTAGTATTTTCAACAGATTGTGCGCCAAAATTTGATTTTACGTTCTCTAAAGAGTTGCTTTTAGAAGAAGATAAGTCTGAATTAACGTTTGTATTTTCTTCTAAAGATGTTGAAAATACTCGGGAAGTCTCGTTTACATTTTGATTAAGATTGCTTAAATCGGAAGTGCTGTTAGTGGCATTGATGTTAGCGGCTGCACTGTTAGTTGAAGTATTGTTATTTTCTGATTGAGAAACAATCTTAAATGCTGGAAACATATCTTTTCCAGTACAAATTTTTAATGATGTAAGAAGAGCTGAACTAAGCTCATTTTGCAAAGCTTGCTGTGTTTCTATATTAGAGACGCAAAGAACAATAGTAGTTCCAAAAATAGATTCAGGTTTTACGCTTTCAAACCAGCTTTTATCGCGGTTGCTTAAAAGGGCATTATGACGCAATACTGCAAGGGTATTTGACCACACAATAGTGGCTTGCGCATTTGGATCGCTAAAAGAATCCGTCATGCTACACCCCCATAAACTTGCAGAAACATTTATTCGATTCTTTACGCTTAGACAAAACAGATATGCAAAACAGAGATACATATCTATTCGCGCGCGTAAAGAGTGCTAGTAGAATATGTTTACTCCGACCCTAAGAAGTTATCCACAGCCTCGCGTGTTGAAAATACTTAATTGTGAATAACATGTGTGTAATTTGTGGATAAGATAAAAGCTTTTAATCCACATTTTTCAAGGCTTTTACAAGTTGTTTGATTTAGTGAAAATGGTACAGAAAATTTTACGGTGTTGAAAAATTTGACTTATTAAAGCGTACTTATAAACACGTTTAATCAAAAGTTTTTTGACTATTGGTGAGGGGTAATAGTAATTTAGTATAGCTTGACTCATACGGAGCCGTGCTTTTGCATGGCTAAATACAGGAGCGTTAGTTATGAAGAGGACATTCCAGCCTAACAACCGTCGTCGTCACATGAAGCACGGCTTCCGCGTTCGCATGCGTACGCGTGCTGGCCGCGCAGTGATTAATCGTCGTCGCGCCAAGGGCCGTAAGACACTATCTGCCTGAGATGGGGCGCGTCGTAAAGCATGGATAGGCTGAAAAGCCATCGCGATTTTGTTGCGGTGCTCAAAAAACGACGCAAGGTGTGTTCACGGGATATCGTCGCGCATTACAACATGCGTGGCGGTATAGCCGTGTTAAACGCGCTTAACGAAGGCGAAAAAACAAGTCTGAATCAGATTGCCACGGGTCGTGATGGTAATACACCCGCGGCATTTTGTGGTACCTTAAATCAGCCTCAACAAAATGAAGCTGACTTAAGGCTAGGGCTTGCTGTATCTAAAAGCGTAGGAAAAGCTGTTATTAGAAATAAAGTAAAAAGACGCTTTAGAGTAATAGCAAAACAGCATCAATCGTTACTTCCAAATGGTTGTGACGTAGTTCTAAGAGCTAAATCTACTGCTGCTAGTGCATCGTTTGAATCATTAAATGAGCAGGTTAAAAAGATTTTTGAGAAAATAACCAAAATTGTTCAAAATCAAAGCCAGCAAATAGCGCAAGAAGAACACCAAGAATACCAACTAAATCAACCATCAGAATCGTTGAAAATCGGCGAAGACAACAATAAGTTGGTTTAAGGAATAGTGATACAGCTATGAATAGCAGAAAAAGTGTTGTAGCGAATTTGATTATAAAAGCGATTCGCTGGTATCAACGCGCGATTTCTGCTAATAGACCAGCTTGCTGCCGATACTACCCAACTTGCTCAAGATACGCTATTGAAGCAATTAGCCGCTATGGAGCGTTTAAGGGCGGTATCCTAGCTGCTTTGCGACTATTGCGCTGTAGACCATGGACCAGCTGCAGTATTGACGATGTACCACGCAAATATTCAATTTTTTATCGTTGCGCTTGGTCCAAAGCGCATGAAGAGCCACGGTTAACTCCCTTGGCTGATCAAGACAAGGAAAACTAATGTTTAATCAAGACCACTTTTTACTTGATAATGGAATTTGGGGATGGTTCTATAAAATCCTTACGCCAGTTGAGTGGCTTATGACTCAAGTAATGGCGCTTTTCCACAAGCTATTTGTTCTTATTGGAATGAATGAAATTGGATTCTCCTGGGTTCTTTCAATCGTCTTTCTTGTGCTTGTTGTGCACGCGTGCATATTCCCTGCCTTTATAAAAAGCATTAAAGGTATGCGCAATATGCAAGCGATTGCTCCTAAAATGAAGAAAATTCAGCAAAAGTATAAGGGTAAAAACGATTCTGCTAGCAAAGAAGCCATGCAGCGAGAAATGATGAAGCTGTATCAGGAGAATAACGCAAATCCTGCTGGAAGCTGCCTGCCAATGATGATTCAAGGCCCAGCATTTATGAGTATTTGGTATACGCTTTCTGTGATTCCGTTCATTGCTCGTGGAAAGCATGCTTCTTTGGGTGCTTTTGATGTTACTACAGCACAGCAATTCGTTAAAACGCATGTGTTTGGTGTTGGTGTTTCCGACACGTTTATGACGGTTCAAGCAGGCGGAAAAGTTGTTATTGTAATCTTTGTTATATTGATGTGTGCTGCAATGTGGTACATGCAATTTAACAATATTCGTAAGAATCTTCCGCCAGAATCGAAGCAGGGTCCCCAGTACACAATGCAAAAACTTATGATGTGGGGATTCCCATTAATCTATGTTTTCTCTGCATTTGCTCTTCCATTTGCAATGCTTGTTTATTGGCTTGTAAACAACATTATTAATATGCTTCGCTCTATTTGGCAGGTGTATGCCTTCCCAACTCCAGGATCTCCTGCAGCAGAGGAAAAAGAAAAGCGCGATTACAAAAAAGAATCCGAGCGCCGAAAGCGCGAAGGTTTGCCTTCTATTGAAGAAGAAAAGCTTCAACAGGCTCGAGAAGAAGCTAAGCGCAGAGAATCCGAAGGGTTCCAACGTAAGCAGCCTAATCGCAAGCGAAAAACAAGTAAATAATGTAAAAACAATGTAAATGTGAATTTATTTATTAGATTTATTAAAATTATTAAAATAATTTATAAATTTGGATTTATCTTCAGTTAAACTGTACACAGAATTGTGATTCTTGACATTTATTGAAATTAAGGAGTATGTAAATGGCACAAGACGAGACCAGGAGCATTGACCAGCTCAATGAGGAAGCTGATATAGCTGCCGATTACTTAGAAGGACTTTTAGATATTGCTGATTACGAAGGTGATATTGAAATGGGAGTTCGCAACAATAGACCAATGATTCAAATTGTTGCAGACGACGATTCAGATATTAAGCATTTGATTGGTAGAGATGGAGAGGTTGTTGATGCTTTGCAACAATTGAGCCGTCTAGCTATTCAGCAAAAAACTGGTGAAAGATCGCACTTAATTGTAGACGTTGATGGGTTCCTTAAGCGTAAGCGTCAACATTTGCGAGATATTGCGTTGGATGCTGTTGATGAAGTTCGCGAAACTGGCGATTCTGTTGATTTGAAGCCAATGAATTCGTTTGAGCGTAAAGTTATTCACGATACAGTTAGAGAAGAAGGCTTAAGGTCTAGGTCTCATGGAGAAGAACCACACCGCTACGTTACTGTTTATATGCCTGCAAGCGCCATTGAAGACGATGATTTAGATGAAGATGTGGATGTAGACATGGATGATGTAGACGTAGAGTTGGACGAAGAATATACAGAGTAGCAATTAGCTTAAATAAAAAGTAACACAATAGAACAAAAATGTTTTATTGTGTTACTTTTTGTTTGAGGGGCTGATTTGCGGAAAAGATTTTAGATATGGAACAGGCTGACAATTTACAAAACAATGTAGATGAAAACAATGTAGATGAATTAGACAACTCCCCTTTGTTGAGTGAAGTTTTGGGCAATGCTCTTGATAAATGCAAGATGTTTCACGTGAAACTTAAGAAAGAGGGATTAGTTCGCGGCCTTGTTGGTCCTAGAGATATGAATATTCTTTGGGAAAGGCATATTCTAAATTCTGCTGCGGTTGTTCCATTTGTTAAAAAAGCAGTTGAAAAGTCAAGTAAGAAATCTATTGCAGACGTTGGAAGTGGCGGAGGTTTTCCAGGAATTGTTGTAGCTGCGTGTTTGCCTGATTGCAAAGTAACATTAATTGAGCCAATGGAAAGACGAGTTCTTTGGTTAAAAGAATGCGTAGAGGTTATGAGCCTAAAAAATGTTACAGTTTTTCATGGAAGATCAGACGAAGTTATTGCTAAAGTTAAGTCTCACGAAATTCCAGCCTTTGACGTAGTTACATGTAGAGCTGTTGCACCTATGACAAAATTGGCTGGATGGACCATTCCACTATTAGGCAAGAATGGCCAACTAATCGCGTTAAAAGGAAAGTCTGCACAAGCGGAGATTGATAAAGCTGAAAAGATGATTAAAAAAGTAAAAGGGCTAAATCCTAGAGTAGTTGATGCCCCTGTTGCTAAAGGCCTTCAATCAACTAGCGTTGTAATAATTGATAAAGGCTGATTTAAGTTTTGTGATTTACTTCTGTACTTTTACTCGCAATTATTTTTTGCATTAAGTTTCATTGAATGTTTCACGTGAAACTGAATAAAGATGTTATATGTTTCATGTGAAACTGTGTGTTTTTATAATATTTTTGTAGCATTTTCTGCAATTTTTATGGTGTTTTATGTCCATAGAAGAAAGGAAACTTGAAAATACTACGGTTAAATTGGTTAAGTTTGGTAATTTCCCATAGGTGGGCGGGGTGGTGTGAATGGTGGAATCAGCAGAAGATACAATTAAACGTATTTTTGGGGATTCTGGATCTTCCTTGGGCAGTGAGTTGGCAGATATAACCAGTCGCTTTCACGCCATTGATGGCGTTGTGTTCCCTAAGCCGAAGACTACACGTTTTATTGCGGTTGCGAATCAAAAAGGTGGAGTTGGAAAAACCAGTTCCGCTGTGAATTTGTCGGCAGCAATGGCTGTTGGCGGCTCGAAAGTTTTATTAATTGATATGGATCCACAAGGTAATGCTTCTACGGCAATGAATATACCACATTCTTCCGCAGATCCTTCTATTTATGATGTTATTGAAGGAAGAAAGACTATTGCTGATGTTAAACAAGAGTGCCCAGATATTGCAGGGCTAGATGTTGTTCCAGCTTCGATTGAGTTAAGTGGTGCTGAATTAGAAGTTGCTCAAATGGAAGATAGGAATAATCTTCTTAAGAATGCAATTGATGAGTTTTTAAGCTCTAGCAGCGAACATTACGATTACGTTTTTATTGATTGCCCACCTTCTCTTGGTCTTTTAGTAATTAATGCGATGTGCGCTGTGCACGAGATGCTAATTCCAATTCAAGCGGAATACTATGCGCTCGAAGGATTGGGTCAGTTGATTAGAACAATTGGTTTGGTTCAAAAGCACTATAATCCTGCGCTTGTTGTTTCTACAATGCTTGTAACAATGTTTGATAAGCGAACTCTTCTTGGTAGGGAAGTTTTTCAAGAAGTTAAAAATCATTATCCAAATATTGTTCTTAATACCACTATTCCGCGAACTGTTAAGATTCCAGAAGCGCCAAGTTTTAATCAAAGTGTTATAACCTACGATCCGCATGGAACAGGTGCTGTGTCTTATAGAGAAGCTGCATTTGAGATAGCTAATAAGTCTGATGTAATTTTGTCTGTTATTGATTCAAAAAGAGAGGGTAATTAGTGATGAGTGCAAGTAAATCGCGTTTGGGGAAAGGATTGGGAGCATTATTCCCTGCACTTCCTGGAGAAGATAGTTTAGATGAGTTTGCTAACAAAAAGATTGAAGATGTTTCACATGAAGCATTAGAGAGTAACGACACTTCGAGCACTGTTTCACGTGAAACAGACAGTAAAATCGTAGATAAAAATACGCAAAAAAGTGTTTCACGTGAAACAAAGGTATTTACAAAAAAGCCAGCTAAGGTTCCTAGCGTTGATGACTCAATTTCCCCGCATTTAAGCCAAAAAATGGGGGGAAATACTTCCGTTTCACGTGAAACAGTGCCGTCAATCGCTAGCAAAAACAAGCATTCGGCAAAGCGAACTTCTATGCCGTCAATTGATGACGTTACAAGGCCAATTGACTTTTTCTTTGGTGATTCTGCTTCTAAGTCATTTGTTTCTTCAAAGCAAAAGAACGAAGATAATGATAAAAATAAAGTTGTAGAAAAAATATCGCAAGATAAACAAACAAGCCAAACGCAAGAGCTAAAGCCTATTGAAGGTGGGTATTTAGAGTATTTAGATCCAAGTGATATTATTCCTAATGCTCATCAGCCACGTACAATTTTTGATGAAGAAGAACTTCAAGAATTATCTGCTTCAATCAAAGAGGTTGGAGTTTTGCAGCCGATTGTTGTGCGAAAAATCAAGGATGTAAGTAAAGATGATTTACACAATGCTCATTATGAGTTAATAATGGGCGAGCGAAGGTGGAGAGCAACACAGCTAGCTGGTCTTAAAAAGATTCCAGCGATTGTTAGAACCACTTCGGATGAAAACATGCTTAGGGATGCACTTTTGGAGAATTTGCACAGAGTTGCATTAAATCCGTTAGAAGAAGCTGCAGCTTATGCTCAAATGATTGATGATTTTGGACTTACGCAAATTCAGCTTTCTAAGTCCGTTTCTAAGTCCCGTCCTCAAATCGCAAACACTTTGCGACTTTTGAATTTGCCAGCCAGCGTGCAAAAACATATTGCATCGGGAGTGCTTTCTGCAGGTCACGCACGCGCTCTTCTTGCATTAGCTTCTACAGAAGAAATGGAAAATCTCGCAAAACGTATTATTGCAGAAGGCTTATCGGTTCGCAGTACGGAAGAAATTGTTTCGATTAAAGTAGACAATGGAGACGATTCTTCTAGAAGAACTAGAGTTAAACGAAACAACAAGTGGGTGTCTTCTCCAATTAGAAAGCAGCTTGAAGATCGATTCTCCACAAAAGTTGCCATTAAAGGAAGCGAAAATCACGGAAGAATCGAAATAGTATTTTCTTCTCCAGAAGAACTGCATCGAATAGTCAATATTTTAGTAGATAAAAAAGATTAATAATAAACCCCCAATAAGCTGTTAATACAACTATTGGGGGTTATTGTTTCACGTGGAACAAAAAATTATTGTTTGTTCAAATCAGTTAAATCATTCAAATAGGCTTGTGCATCAAGAGCCGCGCGGCAGCCCATACCAGCAGCAGATATTGCTTGCCTATACACGCTATCTACAACATCGCCAGCAGCAAAAACGCCAGGAACTGAAGTTCTAGTAGATGCTCCTTGCACAGCAATAGTGCCATCTTCGTTAAGATCTAAAGCACCATTTAAGAAACTTGTAGATGGGGAGTGTCCAATAGCAACAAAAATGCCGCTTGCCTCAATATTTTGAGTCTCGCCAGTTTTAACATTCTTAACAGTTACAGATTGTGCATCTCCATCCACGCCGTTTACAGAGCAAACAACAGAATCTAAAACAAAATTGATTTTGCTGTTTTTGCGCGCGCGGTCAACCATAATCTTAGACGCGCGGAATGAATCACGCCTGTGAATAAGCGTTACGCAAGAGCCAAAACGAGTCAAGAAAAGTGCTTCTTCGAAAGCAGAATCACCGCCGCCTACAACAACAATAGGCTTTTCCCTAAAGAAGAATCCGTCACAAGTTGCACAATAAGAAACACCGCGGCCCGAGTACTCCTGCTCTCCTGGAACGCCTAATTTGCGCACTTGTGAGCCCGTAGAAACGATTACAGCCTTAGATGTGTAAGTTACGCCATCGTCGGTTGTAACCGCTTTTAAATCGCCATTAAAATCTACAGAAATAACATCGTTAAGCAAAATTTGTGCGCCGAATTTTTCTGCCTGTTTTTGCATTGCTTCCATTAAGTCTGGGCCTAAAATGCCGTCTGCAAATCCTGGATAATTTTCCACTTCGGTAGTGTTCATAAGCTGCCCGCCAGGTGTTAGTGCTCCAGCAATAACTAGAGGGCTGTATCCAGCGCGCGCTAAATACAAAGCAGAAGTGTATCCAGCAGGACCAGAGCCAATAATAATTACGTTTTTTTGCACAGTTTTCATAAAATATTCCTAATATTCCTAATAGTTTTAATATTTTTTAGTAAATTCTAACGTAGTTTATATATAGCCCATTCATTGGTATAGACCCTTGTGGAACCCACAAGATAAAGTCTTGCGCAGTTATAGGCTTTTTGAACTTTACATCTGTTACTCCGCTAGCGTCAAAGGTAAAGTCTGCAACTTTTTCTCCAGCGCTAGGATCGTTCTTGGAATTTGCAATCAAATACCCATGCCCGCCCGAAGAACGAATCGAAACAACAAATCTGTATGCTTCTTGAGGCTGAGTTAAGTGCATGTAGTAGCCGTAGCCGCGCTGATTGCCCGTATCTTCCAAGAATTGCTGAATATCTATAGGGTAAGGCGTGTTGTTAGTAGGCATTTTAGGCTTTGGTACTTGCTTTACTTTCTTGCGTCTATTTTGTTTCTTATGCTTGTTTTTAAGGCTTTTATTATCCTTATTGCTCTTATTCTTTTCGCCAGACTTCTTTTCGTCAGACTTACCCGTATTGTTCTTACTTGGTTGCTTTTCTTTAGATGAATCGCTTTTATCTTCCGAAAGAACACCTTGACTTCCAAAAGGCACATTTTCAACACTTTGCGAATCCCAAGAATTAGATTTTGCAAAGTTTGATGGCGCTTCGTGAGAGTTAAAAAGACTATGCAAAGATATTGCAAAAACAACAACTACCAGCAATGCAACAACGCCAATAGCTAAGACTTTTGTAGAAAGTCCTCCAAAAATCTTAGCATCCGCAATATCTACATTGTTTTGATTCGAAGATTTCTTTGCTTTTAAGTCGTCTTGATGCTCGTGAGGCTGGAAGCTAGGAGGCATGGATGAGTGAGACAATAATCCAGCATTTTGGCTGCTGTAATCGCCATATTCCTCGTTTTCTAGCTCCTCTTCTCGCAATGCTCTAGCGGATTCTTCGCCAGGAGCAACAAAACGCCCATTGCTGTCTACAACAGGCACTCTTCCTGTTGATTCGGCTTCTAATGGCAAGATTTGCGGCTTAGAAAGCAACTCCGTGTGTTTTGTGTTACTGCTTAGAAGGTCTTCAAAGTCGAATCTTCTAGGCATTAGTGGCGAAGATAAGTCATCTTTTTGTGAATAATCGTTTCCAGAAGTTAGCGAGTCTAAAGTGTTTAACGCGCTTTTATTTCCATTTTCTTTTGCGTACGAGTCGTTTGTAGAATCATTGCCAATGTTTGCATTCTTGCTATTCTCGTTATTTTTATTTTCGCCAACCTTATTCTCTTCGCTTGCTTGCGATTTATCGGTTGAATAGCTAGGGAAGCTTGTGTATGTTGAAGACAAATTGTGGAAAATTGAATCATCGGCGTCTAGCTCAGTTGGAGCTAAAATATTCGCCATTTCTGCTGCAGCAATATCGTGGAAGTCGTAGTCTGTTCCAGTTGAATCGGATTCTGGCAAAGAATCAAGTTTTTTCCCAGAATTATCACCATTTCTTTTTAGCAAAGCGCTTAAAGCACCAATGGTTTTGCTTGCATTTTTAAGACCAGTATTTTTAGCGTTTTTGCCAAACTTGCTAGGCTTTTCGTCTTCGTTTTTTATTGATAAATCACTTGAATCTAAAATACCAATAGATTCTTGACTTGATAGTTCGTTTTCAAGCAAATCTTCGTTCTTAGATAATCCTTCTGGAAAATCAATAAGATCTTCGTCTTTGCAAGGTAAAAGTAATGCTTTTTGAATAGAAGATTCGCTTGCATTATTGTTAAGAATAATATCTTTTTCGCTAAGCTTTTTAACGGGAGTATATGTGCCTAAAAGTGCCAGAAGCTCCCCAATAGATGCCATTGGAATAATGCTTGAATCCTTAGCAGAAGAAAGGCCTCTTTTGCAAATCATAACAAATTCGCCAGGAACGCCGTCTGCAAGTCTAGAAACGTTAAAAACTGTGTTATTTTGCGTGTATCCAGTGCGCGTAAGAAGAGCATATAAAAGTGCAGAAAGCTGATGTGTTGCAATGTTTTCTACACTTTGTGGCAAGTTTTTAGACTGTTCTTCGCTTTTATTTTGATTTTCGCTTTTGTTTTGCGAATCCTGCGAATTCTGTGAATCCTGCGCGTCTTGCTTATTTTTAGTACTCGGCTTATCTTGTTTGTCTTGTGAATCTTGCTTTGAATATTCAACAGTAATGTCTTTTAGTAGAGGGCTTATTGGCGCGCAAGCTAGCTCTACTCCATTATTTGTGATTCTTACTGTGTTTGTTGAAATAGCATAATGAGTTATTCCAGATGCAAGAAGTTTACTAAGTGCGTTTGCTGCTTCGGCAACAATAGAGCGTATAGCTTCGTAGCTAAGTGTAGAGCTATGTGATTTTATGTAGTCGTCTACAGTTATTCCAGAATCCAACTCAGTTATAATAATTGCAACATCATCTATGTTGTGAATTTTTAGAACTGGCGTAAATTTGCGGATTCTAGATAGTGCAAGAGTAGAAGATATTGTGTTTACTTCGGGAAGGAATCTACGGTCGCGCACAATAAAGAGCTGGCAATCTCTAGCAAGTATGCGGTCGCTAGCTTTCCATACTTGAATGCCTGCTTCTTCTCGCAAAGGTGATATTAGAGCGTAGCGATTAAGTATAATATCTCCCAACTGAGGTTTCATCTACTCCCCGGCTTCCTACATGAGTAATGAATATGCGTAAATAATAAATCCCATCAATTATTGTAATTGAAGAATTTAGTAAACGCTCCTTATTTTTGCAATTATTGTTGTTTAATTATTTTGATTTAATTATTGCTCACTGTGTTGATTTATGATTATCAACTTGTATTGTGACGATTTATTACACATCTGCACTGTTTTTGCCTATTTTTGAACGAACAACACGAGACGAATTATTTTTGTTGCCATTGTAGCTACTGCTTTCGCTGCTGTTTTTGGCATTACTTTTAACAGCATTTGCGCGCTCAAGATTTAGCAAGAACGACCATTTTACGCCGATTTTTTTAAGAATTGGATTAATAATGATCGCCAATTCGCTTGTTCTTAAAAGCAAAAGAGTAGATACGTAAACGATTACAAGAATAATAGTTATAATTGCGCAAACAAAAATCGCAAGCAACCATCGATTAACACCACGAAGGTTTGGTGAATCTAAAGAAATCCATTTGTAAATAAATTCTCTAGTCAAAATTCCAACAACAATAGAAACAATAGAAGCCGCAATCACCTTTATGTGAGTAACAATAAGCTGCTTATCGTCTAAATTATTGTTAAAACGAGACCTAATCATTTTAACAAGAGCAGGGAAAGTAAGAATGTAGCTAAATGATGCAGCTGCTGCTAAAGCGCTAACCCAGTAGTTTGGCGGAAGGAACTTTATGCAAGAAAACACAATAACAAGTTCTACGCAAAGTTGCGCTGCGCAAAACATAAATGGATGCTTTCCGTCTTCAAAAGCGTAGAATGTGCGTTGAATAATCAAATAGGCGCTAGATAGTGGCAAGCCAATCGAAAGCATCATAAGAGGATCGGCCATTAAGTACGCCTCTTTTATGCTAATTGAAGGAAGCAGAGCCAAAGAGATAGGCATTGGAATAACAATAAAAGCAACGCTAAAGAAGCACATTAAAATGCTAACGCTTCTAATGCAAGAGCTTAAATCTGCGCGAACTGTAGATAAATCGTGTTGCGCAATCGACTTGGAGATTTTGGGGAAAACAGCGGTTGCAACCGATACAGCTATAAGCGAATATGGCAGAATAAACATTGTGTATGCGTTTTGAAAAGTGGCGTTTCCTGCAACATCAAATTGGCTTAATCCCAAGGTTTCTTCGGCTATAGAAGGTGCGCTTGTTGTTATGTGAGTTGTAGCCATTGTAGAAAGCTGACTAACAGCCACTATTGCAAAGCTCCAAGCTGCAACAGGTCCCATAGAGCGCAAGCCAATGCCGCTAATGCCAAAACTTGGCTTATACTTTAATCCGATTTTTTTAAGAGGAATAAACAAAACAAGTGCTTGAGCTGCAACACCTAAAGTCCAAAAGCCTGCAGTTAAAAGCATTGTAGTGTTGTTCCAAAAATGTGCAGGCTGCCTACTTGCCTTTCCAAAAATCGCAATAAACACGCCAAATCCCGTGCAACTAACAATGTTTGCAGCAACAGAGCTCCAAGCGTACATTGCAAACTTGCCTTTAGCAGCCAGAACTTGGCCTAGTACTGTATAAAGTCCGTAGAAGAATATTTGAGGCATACACCACAGCGTAAAAGCGTTTGTAAGTGCAATCATTGCTGGGTTGGACCCAACGTAAAGCCATGTTAAAACAGGTGTGGCAATCGCCATTAAAGCGGTTACGCCTAAAAGCAGGATAATAGCAAATGTTATTAGCTTATTTAGCCTATTTTTTGCATCTTGTTTTTCTAGAGTCTTAACGATTTGTGGAACAAGAACAGCGTTGAAAATTCCGCCAGAAACAAGCGTATAAATAAGCTGAGGAATCATAGACCCAGCCTGGTAAGCATTTGCTGCTAAACCAGTTGTGCCAAGAGCTGCGGCGAGCAAAATTGTTCTAATCTGGCCAGTTATTCTGGAAGCAGCCGTGCCGCTTGCCATTATAATCGAGTTGCGGCCTACTGAATTCATTCGTCTGGATCCTTTTTACGATTAAACTGCCTGAAAAGCCCAAAAGCTCCAAGTGCAAAAGCAAATATTATAATAATCGTACCGCTTTTATCGCTGATTTGCAGCGTGCTTGTGATTGCCGTCTCTTTAGTGCTACTAAAAACGTTGTGGTTTCTATCTTCTAGAGCAAAAGTGGCTTTAACTTTGCTAGATGTTGTAGATCTAAGTGGCAAAATCACCTGGGATTCGCTATTTGCTGCGATTTTAACTGGTGTTTTTCTTCTAGTTACTATTTCCATAGAATTGGTATATGCAGTTAAATATACGCTAATCGGGTATGGGTTTGTGTTGCTGATTGTAATCGGCATGGTTGCTGTTTCGCTTACAAGAGTAACGTCTTTTGGAGGAATAATATTGATTCCAGAAATGAGCATTTTAGCCAAATCGTGAGTGCCATTTTTGGTTTGTGTCTGCGATTCGCTAGCGCTACTGTTTGATTGGCTAGCGCTATTTAACGTATTATCTAGCTCTCTTTGAGCCATTGCGTCAAAAAGTTTAATAAGATTTTCGCTCCAGATTTTGCTGTTTTGATTAATTTTTAACTTTGCGTTTTGTTTTGCAAGAGACTGAGCATCTGACTCGCATGTTTTATGGTTATTAAGCTCATTTTGATCAAGAATGCTGTTTATAAATTGGTTTACTAGCATTCTATCGGAAGCTAGTTGGCTAATCTTAGATTTGCTTGCGATTAATGATTTTCCTTCGATTGCACTCGCCTTAGGAACTGGGCTATATCCAAGGTGCTCTTTAGTAATCGCTTTTGAGTGTGTTAAAGAATTTATATCTAGAAGACTAATCCAAGGCGATTTTTCTAGAATGCTTACAACTGATTCGATTAAAGGTATAGAAGAATCTGGGCTAAACGTTAGTAGCAAATGCCTAGGCATATAAGGCTGTTCCATCTGGTAGAAGGCGCTTTGTGCTGCAAGTCTGTTTAGAAGTCCTGCGCTAGTGGTTTCTGCTGCCGATTGAACGCTCGTAAAATGTCCATTTATTAATTCGTTAAGCGTTTCTTGGCAAGAAAGCACTTTTACGCTTCCCGAAGATGTTTGAACCTCGTAAACACCATTTTTTATGGCAAAACGGTTTGCTAGAGGGTCGAATCCGCTAGTTGCCACTACTGTTTTGTATCCGTTTGCGGCAGCCTGTTCTAGTGCGCGTAGAGTCCATTTTTCGCCTGTTTGAAAAGCGTAGGAATCAAGATTTAGCGGCTTTGTTGTTGAATTTTCTAATACAGATGATTTTTTACTCCAAGAATCTAAACCAATTCCGGCTAGTTTATAAGAAACATGATTTTCAGATTCCGCATACCTGCTTATGTTAAAACCGTTATTTTGCATAAATACGGAAGGTGTAAATGTTGGTTCACTAAATTTAAGAGTGTTTGGGTCTGCTATTGTTTGCAACTTTGGATGCTTTTGAACAAGATTTATCAAAGAAGTAATGCGCTTAATACTGTTTTTACTAAGTCTGATTTTTCTGTTAGTTGCAGAACTTGTTGTGGAGCCTGTTGTGGAGCCTGTTGTAGGATTTGTTAAATTTTCTTGCGATTCACTAATGGCGTTAATAGAAGGAGAAATATTGTGCTTGCTAATGTTAAAACGCCAATCGGAATATTTTGCGATTATTGGCATTAGTAAAGTCACATTAATTGGCGGAGTCTGAACGTTTTTAATGCCAATATTTGCTCGAGTTACAAACGATTTAACAGAATAATAATGCTTAAAATCTAAAGAAGAATACGTTATAGAAACAGGTTTTGGACCCCAATAAATAATGTTTGAAAGATTTTGACTGTTTGCATCAACGTCGATTTGCGCACTATAAGATTTTCCGCTTGCAAGCGCTGGAACACTAACTTCGCCTATTAGTTGAGGTGTTGGAATCCTAGACTCGGCTTGGCTCCATTTTTGCAAGTCGGTTCTAGACATAAAAGTGTACCAAGGGTTAAAAGTGACTTGAATTTTGCCTTCTGGAAAATCTTTAGAACTGTTATTTTTAAGCAGAAGACTAATGTGGTATCCGCTTTTATCTGTAAGAATCGAAGTTGACTTTACTATTTTTAGCGAAATTCCTTTGGATTTTGTGTTATACAAAGAGTAGGAGCTTAGGGAAGACTGATTAGCATATGCGACTTTTGGTGCGAAGAAGAATGGGAAAGTCGCAAGCAAGAGTGCCATTAGAACTGTGGTTACGCAAAGTCTTAAAAACGCGTTTTTTTGCGACTTACGCAACTGGTTTTTTGAAAAATCAATCACATTAATCACATTAGTAACGTTAATCACGGTTTTGCCGCCTATTCGCCTTTTTAGCATACATCCATGCTATTTTTCGTTCGTTTGGGTAGCTTAAAATGTCGTTAAGGTTCTTAAAATCAACCCAAATCGCGTCTTCTGCTTCGTGATCTGGGTCTCCAAGAACAGATAATTCGCCGCTAACATACTTAAGCGCAAAGTGGTGAACAAGTTTATGCACACGCTGGCTTGTTCCAGTAAACCAGTAGTCGATAGTTGCAATTGAATCAACAACTTCGCCAAGAATACCCGTTTCTTCGCGAATCTCTCTAACTGCTGTTTGTTGCGGTGTTTCGCCTTTTTCAATATGGCCTTTTGGCAAGCACCATTCCATGTGTCCACTTCGCGAATGCCGTGCTATAACCGCGACACGCCCAAGAGAGTCAAAAACTAATCCTCCAGCGGAATATTCTCGAACAATAGGCAAATCCTGTGCGTCTAGAGAAGCAAAAGTTTTAGGGCCGTCATTAACTCTTCTTTGAGGCATTAATGCAGGAGAAGGGGCATTAATAGAAGATATTTGCTGCCTGGATTCCGTTATATTAACATGAATGTTTTCAACAGTGTAGCTGCCTGAAAAGCCCGAAATATCAACAAAAATCGACTCCTCTTCTTCGGCCTGTTGTGGATGAATTTTGCTTTTCATTCTAGCAACATCAAGAGGAGTGACTCGAATGCTTGGAGTGTTTTGGGTATGATTATCCGAGGCTCTGGCGAGCATGCGTCTTAAGTCTTTCGGAGTAACCATACACTCCACCTTACTCAATCCGCTGTGCATTGGGGTAACGGTATGCTGGAATGTAGTTTGATTTTTGCTGAAAGGGTGTTTTTAAGCGTGTCTGTGAACTTTGAAGTTTGGCCAGAAGCCATAGAGTTGGGTAAATTATTTGCCGATCACAATTACGAGTTGGCGCTTGTTGGCGGCCCTGTGCGAGACATGCTTTTGCATAGAGTTTCGCACGATCTTGACTTTTGCACATCTGCTAAGCCAGAAGAGTTTGAGCCACTTCTTAGGTCTTGGGGTCATGACGGTTTTTGGGACATGGGTCGAAAGTTTGGCACGCTTGGAGCTTTGAAGCGCAGAAAAGACGGAACCGAAGTAAAAGTAGAGATAACAACTTACAGATGCGATGCTTATAATCCAGATTCCAGAAAGCCAGAAGTAAAATATGGCGATACTTTGGAAGGTGATCTTTCTAGACGCGATTTTACTGTAAACGCAATGGCTTTGCGCGTGCCAAGTCTAGAATTTGTGGATCCATTTGGCGGAGCAAGCGACTTATCTAAAGGTATTTTGCGAACTCCGGTAGACCCACGTCAATCTTTTGACGACGATCCTTTAAGAATGATGCGTGCTGTTCGCTTTGTTGCTCAACTTGGTTTCACTATTGAAGCAAGCACGGCTGAGGCCATTTTGAGCATGGTTTCTAGATTAGATATTGTTTCTGCGGAGCGCGTTCGCGACGAAATAACAAAGATGCTTCTTTCGGCAAATCCGCGCGCAGGAATTGAAGCAATGGTTGATTCTGGTATTGCAGATAGGGTTTTGCCAGAAATTCCTGCTTTGCGCTTAGAAATTGATGAGCATCACAGGCATAAGGATGTTTTCGAGCACACAATGATGGTTCTTGAGCGCGCAATAGCGCTTGAAACAGATGACGAAGGTGCTGTTCCTGGGCCTGATTTGACTTTGCGACTTGCGGCTCTTTTGCACGATATTGGCAAGCCGCGTACTAGAAAGTTTGAAGACGGCGGAAAAGTTAGCTTCCATCATCACGATATTGTTGGAGCTAAAATGACTCGAAAACGCATGAAAGCTTTGCATTTTGACCATCATATTATTGACGATGTAAGCGAGCTTGTGAATTTGCATTTGCGATTCCATGGCTACGTAGACGAGCCTTGGACGGATTCTGCAGTTAGAAGGTACGTTAAGGATTCTGGGCATTTGTACGAGCGGCTAAATCGCTTAACTCGCGCAGACGCTACTACACAAAACAGGCGCAAGTCGCTTATGTTTGAGCATGCTATGGACGAGATGGAAGATCGCGTACGCGAATTAAAAAAGCAGGAAGATTTTAACGCAATTCGTCCAGACTTGGATGGCAATGAAATCATGAATCTTCTTGGCCTAGAGCCTGGCCTGATTGTTGGGAAGGCATACAAGCACATGTTGGAATACAGACTAGATAATGGTCCTGTAGAGCACAGTGTTGCTGTTGAAGAGCTTAAAAAATGGTACGAAAGTCAAGCTGAATAAAGCGAATCACGCAAAGCGTCTATATAAGCGTCTATACAAGCTAGAATACTACTGAATAGGCTTGTGGTTTGCAGCTTTTGGAAGATTCTTAATTGTGTTATACGCTGCGCAGCCTCTAATCTCGTTAATCGTAGCTCCAGCAGCAGGAACGTCGGTTTTAGGACGAAGATTGCTAAAAGTGGTTCCTAAAACAACGTCAATAAGCTTATCTTGACGGTCGTCCATGCGCAAAATAGCGTCCTTAAAATTGGCAACTAGTGTATAAGCTTCGTTAATCGACTGTTTTCCAAAATAGATTGTTGTGCGCTTAACGCGTGTTTCGCTATTTCCAACTTCGATTAAGTTAAAACCGCGATTTCTAAGGCCTTCCCCGACTGCTCGCGCAAATCCGCGGAATTTTGTTCCATTTAGAACGCGTATAGAAACAGCGCGATTATCTATATAAGACGCTTTATTTTCGTCTTTGTTTTTTATAGCACAAGGCGCTTGAACGCCATAGTTTGGGTCTACTTCTGGAGTTCTAGGAGCAGCGATTCCAAAAAGATGAGATTGCACAATAAGAGCTAGAACAAAGGCAATTGCAACTCCGATTGCAACAGACGATAGCACAAATCGTTTTCTTTGATACATGAACTCTCTTCGGGCTAGTCGCTCGTCGTAAAACTGCGTCATGCTAACTTCCGATCTGTACTGTGTGCTTGTATTGTGTACCTGTATTGTGCGCGTTGTGCGTGCATATGCGTATGCATAAGTGTTAGCTATTTTACTTACTATGCATGACGGCGTTTATAAGCGTATTTTAACTGTTAAAAGCTTTAGACAGAGCTAAAAATTCGTCGCAAGTTAAAGTTTCGCCTCGTCTTGTTGAATCAATCTTAGAAAGTTCGTAGGCTTCTTTAGAAACAATGCTCTTTAGTGCTGCGTTTAGCGTTTTTCTTCTCTGCTGGAATGCCGCATCAATAATCTTAAACACTTTTTCTTTTTCTTGCTCGCTGCCTTTTGGATTATCGTTTCTCTTAAAGTACACTAGCGCGGAGTCAACGTTTGGAGCAGGCCAAAATACGTTTCTGCCAATCAAACCAGCTTTTTGAGCAGTACCGTACCATGCCAACTTTACGCTTGGAGTGCCATACGTTTTATTGCCAGGCTGCGCGCATAAGCGATCTGCAACTTCTTTTTGAACCATTACAAGAAAGCTTGTAAGATTATCGAATTTTTCTAAAAGAGTAAGAATAATCGGTGTTGCAACGTTGTATGGAAGATTTGCAACAAGCGTAAAGTGCGCCGCTTTTGCTAAATCGGGAACGTCTTGAGCATTTACCTCTAACGCGTCTTTAAGAATCACATTAAACCGTTCTAAAGCATTAGGCATAAATTCTTTAACGGTTATTGGCAAACGCTTAGCAAGATGCGGATCTATTTCTACAGCAGTAAGATTTGCGCCCGCTTGAAGAATCGCAAGTGTAAGAGAGCCAAGACCAGGGCCTACTTCCATAACAAAATCGTTTGAATTAATTTTTGACGCAGCAACGATTTTTTTAACTGTTCCTGGGTCAATAACAAAATTTTGACCAAACTTTTTTGTAGGTGTAATGCCCTCTTGTGCTGCGATTGCGCGAATATCTACTGCTCCAAGAAGACGGCCTTGTTGATTTTCAATATTATCTTTCGTCAATTTAATACCATCCAAACTTTAATACCATCCAACTTCTTGTGAATGCTTCCATGCTTCGCTAGGATTTCCGTATTTACTTCTAATGTAACTAAGGCCCCACGTTATTTGTATTGACGCGTCTTCGTGCCAGTTTGCTCCCGCGCTCGCCATTTTATCTGCTGGAAGTGATTGCGGAATTCCGTACGCGCCAGAGCTTTTATTTTCTGCGTTCCAACGCCAATTCGATTCTTTTGTCCACAATTTAACAAGATCTTCCCACATTACGCCAGTCCAACCAAGTTGTGCGCATGCTGCTTGAGCATAAAGTTTTGCTTGTTCGGGCGTTGCGTGAACCATGCCATTTGGGTTATCTGCGGGTGCGGGAGTTGGTGTTGGGGCAGGTGTTTGTTTTATAGCTTGTGAAGTTTCATCGGTTTGCTTAGAATTTTGCTGATTGTTGTTATTATTTTGTTGAGTATTTTGATTTTGCGCGCCCTGTTGTGCGCTCTTGTTTTGTGTATTTTGTTGATTCGTGTTTGTTTTTTGCGATTGAGTTTGATTAGTTTGACTATTTGGTTTCTTGTTTTCTTCTTGTTTATTGATTCGTTTGCTTGGCTTAGATTCGTTTTGTGTTCTAGGAGTATACTTTGCGCCAATTGCAACAATTTGATCAATCGACGGCTTAACAATTGACTGCTTTATTAGCGTTGCACTTTGAGCTTTGCCATCCACATAAGTCACGTTATACAAATCTATGCGCTCGCCATTTACGCCAGCTTGTTTAATAACTCTAGCTCCGATTGCAAGACTTGAGTCGTTTACGTTTATAGTGCTAAATGGAATAACAACGTTTCTAGATTCTTTTCCATGCGTTACTCTAAGAATGCGAAGCAAAGTTTTTCCATTTTCTTCGCTAACAGTTACTTGGTCTTCTTTTCCTAAGACTATTCCTAAAGAATCAAGAATTGAGCTTGCTGGCAGTGTTCCGTCTGGAACAACTCTTGTTTTGTTATCGCAAATAACTGTGACTGGTCCTTTTTTGTTTATAGAAAGTCCACCAGTAAGCTTGTTATAAATGTTTTGCAAATTAACAGTTATTTTTGCAGCATGATCTGCGTTTGCTTGGAAGAATCCGATTAATTGATCAATGCTTGTTGCAACAGTCCAAAATGGTATTGTTACACCGTCTACTGTAATGGATGTTTGATAAGCGCTTCTAACGGTAACAGTTGCGTGATCTGCTAACATGTCTCCCGAAGTACTAATAACTTGGTCGTGTGTTTTAACTGGTACTTTTTGTTCTTGTAGAAGTCTTTGTGTAGTAGATGCATAAGTTGTTACTACTTTAGTTTTGCCATTTATGATTAAAGCAATAGATTTACGCGCAGAAAGTGCAAAAATCCCAGTGCTAGAAATAACAAGAGCTAGAACGCATATAAAAACGCGTAGTCTTCTCATTATTACAAACCGCTGAGGCGTCCATCTGCGTGCCATTCAACCTCACTTTCAATGCAAAACTGAATTTTAATTATAGCAATGATTACAATCAGCCAAAAATAAGACTATAAGCATATGATCTAACTCATTAAAAATGGGTTAAGAAGAATCAATCTTAAACTATAAAACTATAAAAGGTAAAGGGGGGCAGGAGAGAAGGGGATTTGTCCTGCCCCCATGAGGAGGAGCTGGTTGGGGGACGCTCCATCCTCATGCTCGGAAACCCTGAGTTGGGGGAAGGTTCCCGAGAACTTACTCAAGCGAAGTAATCAGCATAAAGTATTTTTGTAAGCTTTACGATTCATCATAAAATAAATCTATTTATAATTTATTATCTTATTATTGTTATTGTAAATTTACTAAAAACTTTTTATATGCTTATGACTCATAATATGCATACAAGTGGATTTTTATAATTTAGACCGTTTTTGTTATGCAAAACGCCTATAAAATGGAGCCTCCTGCCGGGATCGAACCGGCGACCTGCCGCTTACAAGGCGGCCGCTCTGGCCATCTGAGCTAAGGAGGCGAGTTCTTGCACGCTAGTTAAAAATCTTCGCGAGCAAAACATTGATTAGTGTATCAGCACCCGTTGCCAAGTGCAACTTTTGGAACCAACACACTAATCAACAAGAACTAGTCAAGAGGATTTGGCTGATCTTTATCTGTTACCTTTGGCATAACACCTTCAACTCCAACCTTAGACTTGTCTAATCCAATAGACTTAAGAATTGCATCTGGAGTACTAAGCTTATTCTTACTAACCGCAACCATATCTAGCAACTTTCCGTTGATAGTGGTTGTTGGCGTTGTCATAGCTCCCTTATTCGCTCCACTAACATTCCACAAAGCCTTGCGATTTGGTGTATCGGCATTAATAGCGTTTTGCCAATCAAGATAATTTCTGTTGAATGCTTTGTTTGCCACTTCTTCGCTAACGCCCGCGTTTATGGCTTGCTCAATCAGCTTTTTGTTGCTAACAGGCTTGTAGTCGTCGCCTTCTTCTGGCTGGAAGTCTTCTGCAAAAATGTTGTTAATAAATTGAAGTAAGTGCGAAGGATTGTCGTCGTTAGAAGAAATGTATGCGATTGCGCCAGTTACGCGTGTTGAATAGTGGTCGCTAGAAATTCTATCCAAGAACGACATTGGGTGAATCTCAAGGTTGATTTGGCCGGCTTTCATCATTGCAATAAGCATTTGATCGGAATCGCGATTAAAATTACCGCATCCTGGGCACAGAGGATCGGCATAAACCGCTATAGTCGGAGCGTTTGGAGCCGTTGTGTTATAGCCGTTTTTGCTGATTAAAATTCCGCCTTGTTCGTTTGCATACTTAGGCTTTTGATTAGTCGTAAGATTTTTAACAGCTCGTCTTGCTTGTTGAGCTTGCTCGACATTCTTTTGATTTTGCGCATTAGTGGCGTTAAGAGCTGTAATTCCAATTGCTGCAATCATGCCAATTAAAATGACAACAACAACAATTCCAACGATTGTTTGTTGGCGTAATTCTTTAGCTTTGCGCGCTTGAAGATTTTGATTTGATTGATTTTGCGCGCTTCTGCTACTGTTAGGCATGCCTATCCTTCCCCTGATTTTTACAAATAACATACGTAAGTCAATTAATCTAAAAGAATAGTCTAGTTGACGGTATCAACGGGCTTAATCGCCATCGGTTGCTTGCGATTTTCCCGCGCCGCAAATGGCCCCTGCTCCAACGGCGAATATTTTAGTTTTACCTAATATAAAAGAAATAATCCATCCTGCAATAAATCCAATAATGTACCCAATTGAAGTTGGCGAACAAATATCTGGAGCGTATGTTGGTAAAATCACGCTAATCGACCAAACTTGAACTTTGATTAATTGACTAGATGCATGTATTAAAATTGGGTACACGTATGCGCCAATAATGCCTGCTATTGCAAGAGTTAGGATTTTTTCAATCGAGTATGCGATTGCTTTAATAAAATGCCACGGTATGCTAGCGATTCTTATGAATACGTCTTTTCCGCCAACGGATTCGTTCGCGCGTTTTCTGCGTACGCTTGAGCAAACATTGTATCCGATTGTTGCTGTAATTAGCATAAAAATAAGATTTGCTGCAAGCGCATCTATTGGAGAAATCGCAGCTAGTAAGCTTGCAAGAGTAGTGAATACAGCCGCCGCCACTCGCCCGCGAAATAAGTATTTATTTACATTTGGATGCGGATTTTCGTCTGGATTGGGCAGCACAGCAATTTCGGGCGCTTGTTCTGGATTGTTTGCGACTTGTTCCGTCTCTGCAACTTGTTCTGGGTTGTGCGCGTAGACTTTGGTAATAGATGTGCTAGTGGCGTCTAGCAAAGATGTTGGCGCGGAATCTATTAAATCCGATTCTGTAGAGTGTAATAAAGTTGTGTTGTCAACATTCTTAGAACCCCACATTTTTCTAGGGTTTTCTGGAAGTTTTTTTGTTTGAAAAGTCGTGTTAAAATCGTGAGTTTTGGCATTATTAGGTACAGTTTCTCCACTAAAGCTGTTCTCAAAAGGGTAGCTTGAATCCTGCCAGTCTGTAGGGTTCATGGCATCTTGGAAAATTGCGTTTTCAAGCTGTTCTGGAGTGCATCGCTCGCTTCTTTTAGGATTCAATGCGCTTTTGAACGCTTGCATTGTTCTTATTGGAAGGCCATTAAGATTTGCGTTCCCAGATGCTGCTCTTTCTAAAACTGCCATTATTGGCTTGGTTCCAAAAACAGGCTTTCCTGTTGCTGCAAAAGCTAGAACGGCAGCTACGCTCCACCAATCTGTAAGTTCGCTCGATTCTCCGCCTTCAATGATTTCTGGAGCAATAAATCCTGGTGTTCCCATTACAAGGCCAGTTCGCGTAACATGCGACTCGCCCTGCCCCATAGATATTCCAAAATCAACTAAAACAGGGCCAGTAGTGGAAATCATTATGTTTGTAGGCTTAATATCTCGGTGAATTATGCCCGCGCTATGAACTGCTTTTACAGCGTCGATTAGTTTGTGTGCAAGTCGTTCTAAATCGCCACCAACGTATGGGCCGTTAATTGCAACGTCTTCTTTAAGATTGTGGCCGTCAATAAGTTCTGTGACTATAAAAGCGATTGAAGCATCAAGCTCCATGTCTACTATTGAGCACACGCCTTCGTGGTGTATTTTTTGCAAAGCTAGCGCCTCGCGCCTAAGTCTAAGTCTTGCTTGCTCTTGCGGATTGCTAACTTCTGCAGATTCCAAATCATCGTCTTGGTTTTCTAGCATTGATGCGCGCAAAATCTTCATTGCGTAAAAATGGCCACCGTCGTCTTTTACTCGCCAAACGGAGCCCATAGCGCCTCCGCCCAGTCGCTCAATCAGCGTGTATCCGCCAACATTTTGGCCAGAGCGCAAGTCAAACATGCTCACATCTTCCATAATGCATTATGTTAGTGTGCAGCTATGCCAATTTGTTTTTTAACACTAAACACGCTATTTTATAAACAAATGTTTAGATATTTACTGTAAAAGTAATCGCGTTTATGAGCCTTTGTTTATGTGCGATTTTTATACTCGACACGCCGAAGTGTTAGAAAATACTGTAATTTTGCTGTTTTTACTGAATAAACATGATATATTAAATCATGGCTCAACGAAGAGAACCTTCAATGAACCATGTAAGTAAATGTGGACGATTGACGCCGCCGATGTAGGACTTGGGGTCTTGAGTGCACACCCTTCACAACGGATCGTTCGGCACGTACCTGCCGATGAAAGGAAAATATCATGGCAGAAGTTGTATTTGATCATGTAACTCGAATCTACCCAGGCAACGATAAGCCTTCGGTTGATGATTTGAACATGACTATTAAGGATGGCGAGTTCCTTGTACTCGTTGGTCCATCTGGTTGCGGTAAGTCCACAACGCTACGAATGTTGGCTGGCTTGGAAGAGGTTAACAAAGGTCGCATTCTTATTGGTGGTCAAGACGTTACTACAATGCAGCCAAAAGATCGCGATATCGCAATGGTGTTCCAGAACTACGCATTGTATCCACATATGACTGTTGCAGATAACATGGGCTTTGCTCTTAAGATTGCAGGCGTAAACAAGGAAGAAATCCGCAAGCGCGTTGAAAAAGCTGCTGAAGTTTTGGATTTGACTGAGTACTTGGATCGTAAGCCAAAGGCTTTGTCTGGTGGTCAGCGTCAGCGTGTTGCAATGGGTCGCGCAATTGTTCGTGAACCAAAAGTCTTCCTTATGGATGAGCCTCTTTCCAACCTTGATGCAAAGCTTCGCGTACAGACTCGTACGCAGATTGCAGCATTGCAGCGTCAGCTCGGCGTTACTACTCTTTACGTAACGCACGATCAGACCGAGGCTTTGACAATGGGCGACCGCATTGCCGTTATTAAGCTTGGCATTTTGCAGCAGGTTGGTGCTCCAACCGAGCTTTATGACCGCCCAGCAAACGTGTTTGTTGCAGGCTTCATTGGTTCCCCATCTATGAATATTAACCAGCATCCAGTGGTTGATGGCAAGGCTCAAATTGGCGAGGATTCCATCACTCTTCCAGCAGAAGCTGTTGATAAGCTTACCGAGGAAGATAAGGGTCAGATTATTGTTGGCTTCCGTCCAGAAGATGCAAGCTTGGCAACTTCCGACGATCCAAATGCCTTCTCCTTGAAGGTTGTAAACGTGGAAGATCTTGGCTCCGACGGTTACATCTACGGAAACATCATCACCGATGGATCTCCAGAAGAAGCATCTACAATGATGAGCGACCAGAACAAGCTCACAACGATTCGCGTGAACCCACGTGCGCTTCCAAAGGTTGGTGACGTTGTAAAGATTAAGATTGATCCATCCAAGATGCACCTGTTTGCACCTTCTACAGAGTTGCGTTTGAACTAGCGTTTTCTTGGGCACTTGATTCTTGTTTTGAGTGCCCAAGATTTCTGTATAAGGGTATGGCGGGGTTCGCTAGGCGAGCCCCGTTTTCGCATCATTTGAATTATTTACGATTAGTTATAATTTAATTGCGATTTTATTATTCGATTATTGGCGTTCGAACTTAACGGGTAGATTAAAGTTTATGGAATGGAACGATACTCCTTTATTGGATCCACGTGCTATGCAAGCAACATCAGTATCTGCGCAGGATGAAACTGTATCTTCTGCAGAGCCTCAAGCTTTGAAGATTACTGCCGCAAGCTCTAATCCTCAAATGTTTATGCTTCCGTGGGAGCTTCCATTATCTCAATGGCCTACGAATCTTTTTGTAAACTTGCCGCGCGGTATCTCTAGGCACGTTGTGCGTTTTGTGCACGTAGGCGACGAAGTGTACGCAATGAAGGAGATTACTCGTCAAGTCGCTGAGCGCGAATATGAGCTTTTAAGACGTTTGCGCAAGCTGGAACTTCCAACAGTTAAGCCTATAGCGGTTGTTGCTGGTAGAAAAGATAAGAATGGTGAGCCGCTTGAAGCAATGCTTGTTACTCGTCATCTTAAATTCTCTTTGCCGTACCGTGCGCTATTTGCTAGAACTTTGCGCCCAGATACTGCGGAGCGTTTGATTGATGCGCTTGCTGTGCTTATGGTTCGCTTGCATCTTTCGGGATTCTATTGGGGAGATGTTTCGCTTTCTAACGTTCTATTCTTGCGCGATGCCGACGCGTTTACTGCGTTTTTGGTGGACGCGGAAACTGGAGATTTGCACGGAAGCCTTACCGAAGGTCAGCGAGAATACGATATTGATTTAGCTCGCACAAATATAATCGGCGAATTAATGGATTTGAGTTCTGGCCAGCTTTTGCCTGGAGAAGTTGACGAAATTAGCATTGGAAACAGGCTTGTAGACAGATACCATTCGCTTTGGAGCACGCTTACAGACGTAGATAAGTTTAGCCCAGACGAAATGTGGCGTATTGAGCGCCGCGTGAATCGTCTTAACGAGCTTGGATTTGACGTAGACGAGCTTGAGATGAAGACTTCCGAAGATGGACGAAGAGTTTTGGTTAGACCGCGAGTTGTGGACGCTGGATACGCTTCTAGAAAGCTTTTGCGTTTGACTGGCTTAGATGTGCAAGAAAATCAAGCTCGTAGGCTTCTTAACGATTTAGATGCGTATCGCACTTCTACATGGCGTCAAGGCGAAGAGCTGGAGATTGTTGCTACAGACTGGATGCGCGAAGTGTTTGAGCCTACTGTTCGCATGATTCCGCCTGAGTTTAGGTCGCAAATCCAGCCAGCGCAGTTCTTCCATGAAGTTTTGGATCATCGTTGGTTTATGGCAGAGCGCGTTGGGCACGACGTTTCTATGCAAGATGCAGTAACAAGTTACATTAAGAACGTTTTGCCTCAATACAAGATGGATAAGCGCGTTTTGGCTGCGATTAATGCGGATGCGGATTCTGGCGTTGTAGATGACGAGTACACGTATTCCACGCCTGCGCCTGCAGCCGCTCCTGCGGTTGCGGCGAGCGACGACGATGACGAGTACGATCAAGACGCAAGTGTTTGGGCAAGCTGAGCTTTTTGTGAGCTTTTGCGTGCTTTTGTGGGCATTTTTGTTTTGCTAGCGTTTTAAGAGATTCCTTACTTTGCATCTGTTTTACACCTGTTTTACATTTGCTTTACTTTTGTTTAGTGAAGTGTGGAATTATTCTCTCTGAAATGTGGAATAATTCGTATTTATTTTAGGAATTTTGTTAATTTCTTTTGTGAATGGTGATAGAATTTTCTTGTTAGTTGTCAATGATTGCCAACTAATCATAGTTATTTATCAATTAATCAAGGGAGATTATTATGTTAAAAGGTGTAGATTCTATAATTCCTCCAGCGTTGCTGAAGGTTCTCTGCGAAATGGGCCATGGAGATGTTTTAGTATTGGCCGATGGAAATTTTCCAACTGAGTCTGTAGGAAAAGACGCTATAGTTGTACGCTGCGATGGTCATGGAACTTCGGAATTGCTAACTGCAATCTTAAAGTTGATGCCACTTGATCAATACACAGATAAGCCAGCTACACTTATGGAAGTTGTTCCAGGAGACCCTTGCGAAACTCCAATCTGGAAAGAATATGAAGATATTATTGCTAAATACGATAAACGTGGAGCAAGCACTTTAGGAACTCTTGAAAGATTTGCGTTCTACGATGAGGCAAAGAAGGCATATTGTGTTGTTGCCACGGGTGAGCGTGCTCAATACGCTAACATTATGCTGCGTAAGGGCGTGGTGTTTGCTGGAGAGTAGCGTAAATAGGTAAATAAGTTCATATTTATATGCTATTTATCTGTTATTTGCTTGTTATCTGTTTGTAGAGATATAGAAATCTAAGTGTTATAGCATAAAAGCACTGCATGCAACAAGATGATTTGGAATTTAAGAACCATCTGCTACGTGCAGTGCTTATTTTGTGCCCCCTGTGGGACTCGAACCCACAACCCAAGACTTAAAAGGACTCTGCTCTGCCAATTGAGCTAAAGGGGCAACAAATGCTTAGTGTACTACATTTTGTAGACTAATCCAACTTCTTTGATGTTGGCGTGTTAGTTTGCAAGTTGTCCTAATTGCATAAGCTTATCTTTGATTTGGCTTGCGGATGGCTCAACCATAAAGCTGCCGTCGCTAAAAGTCACAACAGGAATATGCTTCTGACCGCTAATCTCAACAGCTTTTTGAGCAGCTCCGTCTTCGGACTCAATATTGTGCCAAGTAAAAGCAACATTAAACTGGTTAAGCGCGGACTTTGCGCGAATGCAATCGCCACACCAATCGGCTCCGTAAACATTGACTAATGGCAAATTTTCCATAAACTATCACCCCAATTCAGTTTGATTGTAAAGTGGCCATTAAAGTGGCCATTAAAGTGGCTTGCAAATGTAGCATAAATTTGCACTCATAATGGTCTGTAAAATCATTGTATTAGAACACTAATATTTGTGTAATTTTTGCGAATAATCAACAATTTTAACTAAAATTTGAGCAAATTCCCTTTAATGTGTCCCTTTAATTTCATAGGCTTATTATATGAACATGGTTATGGACTTAAATTTGGTTATATGGTTTACTGTTGGCGCAGTTATTTTAGCTGTTGCTTTAGTGGCGGTAGCTGTTGTTTTGCGAATTATTGGAAAATCGCATGGCCCAGTAATACCTACTAGCAAAGAAGACCCATTGTCTAGTAGCGCTGAAAATAATAGCGATTTTAGCGAGCAATTGCCAGAAAATGCAACGTCTAGAATGGCTAGGCTTAGAGGCAAGCTTGCAAATAGTCAAAATCCTTTTGGGCGTGCGCTTTTTAACATTTTAAGCAAAGATAATATTAGTGAAGACGATTGGCAAGATGTAGAAGACACGCTTTTAATGGCGGATGTTGGCGCGCAAGCAAGCGAAGAGTTGGTTGAGTCGCTTAAAAAAGACGCTAGGATTTGTGATACTGCAAGCGCGCAAGAGGTTCGTGAAACATTGCGCGCGAAACTTCTAGATGTTGTTGGCAGCAAAACCGATAGAAGTCTAAAAGCAGATTTGCAAGATGCAAATAAGCCAAGCGTAATCATGATGGTTGGCGTAAATGGCACTGGAAAAACCACTACTGCTGGCAAGCTTGCGCGACTAATGGTTTCTAAAAATCGTTCTGTAATTCTTGCTGCTGCCGATACTTTCCGCGCGGCTGCTGCCGATCAGCTTGAAACTTGGGCAAATGCTGCAGGCGTTAAAGTTGTGCGTAGTCAAAAAGATGGCGCAGATCCTGCTTCCGTGGCTTTTGATGGCGCTACGGCTGCCAAAGAAGCAAACGCAGACGTTTTGATTGTAGACACGGCTGGAAGGTTGCAAAATAAGGCAAATCTTATGGAAGAGCTTGGCAAAATCCGCCGCGTAGTTGAAAAAACTGTTCCTGTAGACGAAGTGCTTTTAGTGCTTGATGCTACAACTGGCCAAAATGGAATGGCTCAAGCAAAAGTCTTTGCTCAAGCTATTGGGATTACGGGCGTTGTGCTAACAAAGTTAGACGGTTCCGCAAAGGGCGGAATTGTGATTTCTGTTCAACGCGAGCTTGGAGTTCCTGTAAAGCTTGTTGGGCTAGGAGAAGGTCCAGACGACCTTGCTCCGTTTGACCCAGAAAGTTTTGTAGACGGCATTTTGGCTTGAGTTGCTTTTGGCTTTAGTCGCATTTTAGATTAAGTAATTTTGCTTTAGTAACTTTTAGCTTGAGTTGATTAGAATATAAATTAAATTGCAACCACCGATGGTTGCGTTTGTGAGGTGAAAAATGACCGCAATGGATCCGCAATGGGCGTTACTAGCTGCCGCATTAGTGTTTATAATTACGCCAGGAATCGCACTGTTTTATGGTGGCCGTGAGCGTGCAACGTCAATGGTTAACATGATGATGCTTTCCGCTGGTGCAATTGCGGTAACAACCATAGTTTGGACGCTTTGGGGCTGGTCAATGGCCTTTGCTGGCAAAGACATGATTGGCGGCGTTGTTGGAGACCCTGTAAGCGGATTGCTGCTACGCGATTCAATGGTGGCAGATCACGGCATTTTTACTTCGATGGACGCAAACACTGGTCTTGCTGGCGGAATTCCAGCGGCATTTAGACTTGCGTGCGCGGTTGTTGCTGTGGCTCTTATAACTGGAGCGCTTGCTGGTCGTGTGCGCTACGCGATTTGGCTAATATTCGTTGCTGTTTGGGTAACGCTTGTGTTTGCACCTCTTGCGCACATGGTTTGCGGAGGCGGTCTGCTTTCGCCAAATGGCGCTATATCTCAGGCTCTTGGAATCCAGGTTCATGATTTTGCAGGCGGATCTTTGTTGCACGTAGCTGCGGCAGTTTCGGCTTTAGCAATTGTGCTTATTATTGGCGGTCATGCTCATTTTCCTCTTAAGAATTTTGTTTTGCATACCAAGTCTTTTGCGACTTTGGGTGGCGCAAATTCGGAGCACAAGGGCAATTTAGTTCGCGCACTTTTGATGGAAGTCGCAAAGTCTAATAAGACTAATGATTCTGCTGCTTCTAGCGATGATTCTAAAGCTAAGGGCGATTCTTCCTTAGAAAACGCTAGCGAGCTTGCAGCTAATGGCAATTTTTCCAATGTTTCTGCGCGCGCTCCGCACAATGTTCCATTTGTTGTTCTTGGAATTTTCATCATTTGGTTTGGCTGGCTTGGCTTAATGATTGGTTCTTCTGTAGGTCTTCCAGGAGTCGCTGGGTACGCGTGGGTTAGCTCAACTATTACAGCGTCTGCGTCTATGCTTGCTTGGGGTGTTACGGAACGCTTGCGCTCTGGGTGCTTTAGTGCCGTTGGTGCAGCTAGTGGAATCATGGCTGGTTTGGCTGCTAGTGCCGCCGCTGCAGACGTTATAGCGCCTTTGTGGGCGGTTGTATTGGGTGCGATTGTTGGAGTTGTTACATGCCTTGCTACGCATTCTAAGACTTTTACTCGCTACGATGGTGCGCTACACGTTGTAAGCGTAAATGGCATTGCCGCTTTTATTGGCATTCTAGCTGTTGGATTATTTGCGGATGCAAGCGGATTGCTTTCTACTGGCGATTGGCATCAGCTAATTGCGCAAATATGCCTTCTTGCAATCACAATTCTTTATTCTGGAGCCGTTAGCGCGTTGCTTGCGTTTGGATTAGAGAAGCTTTTTGGTTGGAGAATATCGGAAGCTAAAGAGCGTAAGGGCGTTGATTTAGCGGATCAAGGTGAGCGCGCGTACGATTTTTCTGGTATTGCTCAAGAAAAATCTGCGATTGACGCTGAAGATAAGACGCAAATGTGACACACTCGGATTGAGCAATGTGGATAAAACTTTTAGTTATCCACATTTTAGGCGTGTTGCTGTGTATATCTATAAAAGTTGTCCACAAATGGGGGATAACTTTGTGGATATCCTGCGGATAACTTTTTTGAAATCATATTCAGTTTGCAATTCAAAAAGTTTTATGATAGCGATTGCATAATTCAAGATAAATGATTCAATTACCAAAAAGGCATGAAAAGGCGTTAAATAGGCCATTATTATGAGCGATCAGAGTGAAAACGTTAACAAAAAAGACCTACTGAAACACATATTTTCTCTAGCTATTCCTACATTTGGCCAGCTTATTGCAGAGCCAGCGTTTGTTTTAGTAGACACTGCAATAGTTGGGCATTTAGGCAAAACGCAACTTGCAGGGCTTTCAATAGGATCGACCGTGCTTTTAACCACAACTGGGCTATGCCTGTTTTTGGCGTACAACACAACAAGCCAAGTTGCAAGACTACTGGGTGCCGGCAAAAATCGCCAAGGGCTAAGCGTTGGAATGGACGGATTGTGGCTTGCGCTTGGGCTTGGAGTTGTTTTAACGCTTGCTTTAATGCTGTTTGCGAGTCCGCTTTGCCAAAGCTTTGGAGCAAGCGGCGAAACGCTTAAAAACGCGATTATTTACACTCAAACTGTTATGCCTGGATTGCCTGCAATGTTGCTAATTTACGCTGCAAATGGCATTTTTAGAGGACTTAGCAAAGTAAAAATCACGCTTTTTGCTGCAATAAGTGGAGCTGTGCTAAACGCGATTTTAGATATTCTATTTGTGTTTGGAATGAACATTGGCATTGCTGGGTCTGGAATAGCAACAATGATAGCGCAATGGTATATGGGTATTGTTTTAACGTTTCCAGCGATTTTTTGGGCAGCTCGCGAAAAAGCACGTTTGCGTCCGCAGGCACACAGCATACTTAAAAGCGCTGGAAGTGGTATTCCGCTGTTTATACGCACATTGGCATTACGCGCGTGCATGGTGGCAACTGTTGCAGCGGCTGCGCGACTTGGAACCAACACTTTAGCGGCATATCAAGTTGCAAATTCTTGCTGGAATTTTGTTATGAACATATTAGACGCTATAGGAATTGCAGCTCAAACAATAGTCGCTTCCGCGCTTGGAGCTGGATTATTAAAACGCGCTAATGTAATCACAAAAGTTTGCGCACAAGTAGGAGCATTAAGTAGCGTAATAGTTGGAATTGTAATGATATTTGCAGGATGGTTATGCTCGCCGCTATTTAGTCCAAATGCAGAAGTGCAACTTTTGGTTTCAATTGGAATGACGATTCTTGGAATTTTCTTGCCGCTATCTGGATTTATGTGGGCTTTAGACGGAGTGCTAATCGGAGCTGGAGACCACAAGTATTTAGCTAAATCATGCTCAATTACAGCAGTTGTTTATCTTCTTGCAATTAGTGCGGTTTGTACGGCAAATGTGGCTCTTTTTGCGGGAGATGTTACTAAAACAATATCGCTGTGGGTTGCTCTTAATGCTGTGTATATTGGCGGACGCGCGCTTGGAAATTCGCTTAGAGTTAAAACGGATGATTGGATGAAGTGCGCAAATCTGTGAAGTGTGATTTTTTAAGTTGATTTGTGACTTGTTAAATATAATTTGTTACTTTTAAGTTGATTCGTAAAATCGCAAAGCATTTAACTTACGATTTGTGTTAGTTTATATAAACTTTTGTTTGCGTGCTCCGTGCAGACGTTTATACTCGATTTTATGGCAGATAATGATATGTGGCAGTCAAATCGAAAAGACTCAAACCGATTAAACAACGCTAACGCTAATGTTAGCTTGTTTGACAAGGTTCCTCCTCACGACGAAGACGCAGAAATGGCCGTTCTAGGCGGAATGCTAATGAGCAAAGATGCTATTGGCGAAGTTTCGCAAATTCTAGAAACAGCAGACTTTTATATTCCAAAGCATCAAACAATTTACGACGCGATTATAAGCCTATTTTCTGGGTCGCAACCAGTAGACGTTGTTTTAGTTGCAAACGAGCTTCTAAAAGACGAAAACTTAGAGAAAATTGGTGGAGCAGACTACTTGCATAGCCTTGTAGCATGCGTTCCTACAGCCGCAAACGCGCTATATTATGCGGATATTGTGCACAAAAATGCGATTTTGCGAAACGTGATTGCTGCTGGAACAAAGATTGCGCAAATGGGGTATTCGGCTACGGGAGATCAAGCAGAAGATGTTGTGAACCTTGCGCAATCCGAAGTTTACGAGATGAGCTCTGGCAAAGTTCATCAAGATTATTCCGCTATTGGCCCAGTTGTGCAAGACGCTCTCGAGCAGTTAGACAAGTTGCAAAGTAACGAGATTGAAAAAGGTGTTCCAACAGGATTTAGAGATATTGACGACATGACGCAAGGCTTGCAACCAGGGCAAATGGTAGTCGTAGCTGGTAGGCCTGCAATGGGAAAGTCAACTCTTGGAATCGACTTCGCTCGGTCTGCAGCGTTGCATCACAATATGACAACAATCGTGTTCTCGCTAGAAATGAACAAATTGGAGCTTGCTCAAAGAATAATCGCAGCCGAAACGGATATTCCAATGACGGCAATGCATCGCGGAACTCCAGAAGACATTACAACAGATAGGTGGACTAAGCTAAATGCGTTTTGGTCAAAAATGAAAGACGCTCCGCTTTTTATAGACGATAGTCCAAATATGAGTCTTATGGAAATTCGCGCAAAATGCAGGCGACTAAAGCAAACGAACGACCTAAAGCTAGTTGTAATCGACTATTTGCAACTTATGACTTCGGGTAAAAGGGTTGAATCTAGGCAGCAAGAGGTTTCCGAGTTTTCGCGTGCGTTAAAGCTGCTTGCAAAAGAGCTAGAAGTGCCAGTTGTTGCACTAAGCCAGCTAAACCGAGGACCAGAGATGCGAAACGATAAAAAGCCTCAGCTTTCGGATTTGCGCGAATCGGGATCTATTGAGCAAGACGCAGACGTTGTGTTTCTTGTGCATAGGCCTGATTTTTACAACAAAGAAGATCGCCCTGGCGAAGCAGACATTATTATGGCAAAGCATCGCAATGGCCCTACAGAAACGTTTAATCTAGCTTTTCTTGGAGCAACGTCTAAGTTTAAAGATATGCCGCAAGGATACCAGCCGCAATCATATGCGCAAGGAAACGATGCTGTTGGAGGCTACGATGGCCATGCTGCTTGATGCTTTGATGCCAGCTGTAGGAAAGCTGGTTCGCGCGGTTTCTAGAGCGTTGCACCACGGTGGAAGCGCTTTACCAGGCAAAGTTGTAGAAACACTAGACCGTGGGTTTTTAGCTAGAACGCTAGGGAGTTTGCCTTACGGAGTTGTGCTAATTTCGGGAACTAATGGCAAAACTACTACGACTCGCATGGTTGCGTCTATGCTCAGAGATGCTGGATTGCGCGTGTTTACAAATCCTACGGGATCGAATTTTACGCGCGGAGTCGTGGCGTCGCTTGTGCAAGAAATGCCTGTTTTTGGCACAAAGTTAGATGCGGATATAGCTGTTTTAGAGCTTGATGAAGCTTATGCTGTGCATTTTGTAAATCAAATAAAGCCGCGCTATTCGCTTCTTCTAAACGTTATGCGAGATCAGTTAGATAGATTTGGCGAGATTGACACTACAGCTAAATTGCTGAGTAATGTTGCGCACGCGACTAAGCGAGTAGTTGTGTTAAATCGCGAAGATCCGCGAATTTCCGCGCTTTCTAAAGACGTTTTGTCGCCTTGCAAAGTAAAGTATTTTGGTTTGGATGATTCGTTAAGAAGCATGTTCCCAACCGACGACGATTTGCATAGTGATTTGGATGGCGATTTGGATGGCGATTTGGATGGCGATTTGGATGGCGATTCGCGTAGTGATTCGCATGATGATTCGCGCAATCTTCCGCATGCAGATGTTGTTTTGGCAAAAGTTGATGGCAATAAAGCTGATTTTTTGATTGATGGTCATAGAAAAACTACGAGCGTTAAGTTGCGAGGCGTGTATAACGTTTTTAATGCTGCTGCTGCGTCTACGATTGTGCGCGCTATTTTGGCGGATGCTGCTAAAAAAGATGCAATGCTCGCAAAATTCAACGACGATGCGCTTATGGATGCGATTTCTCGCGTAACGCCAGCATTTGGGCGAGGTGAAGTAATCGAAGTTAACGGCGCTCCTGTGGAGCTTGTTCTAGTGAAAAATCCTATTGGATTTAGACTTGCGCTCGCTTCTTGTAAGCCTGCAAATCATGACACAATGATTGCAATTTGCGACGAATACGCGGACGGTCGAGACATGAGCTGGCTGTGGGATGTTGATTTTACGTGCTTTAGCAGCACTGGAGTCGCTTGCGTTTCTGGCACACGCGCATGGGATATGGCTTTGCGTTTGCAATACGACAAAGTTGCTTCTAGAAATGTGAACACTGATTTAGAAGAAGACGTTAAAGCTTTTGTGAATGGTGATTTTAGTAGCAATGCTAAAAACGCAAAACGCATATATTGCACATACACTGCAATGCTTCGCGTGCGAGCTACATTAGGGCAAATCGCAAGCGTTAAAGACGTTGGAGTTGGAAAGTAAAGAAAGTAGTCGTAATGAATAATATGAGTGATGTTGGTCAAGCGAATACTGTAGTTGCAAGCAAAGCCGAAAATCGTGTATTAGATATTGTGTCGCTCTACCCGAAAGACATGAATATTTACGGTGATTATGGCAATGTGCTTACGATTATGCGCCGAGCGGAATTGTATGGCTACAAGCCCGTGCTTCACGAGTACAATGTTGGTGATGATTGGCCAAAGCGCGTGGATATGATTCTTGGTGGCGGTGGCCAAGATCATGGTCAAAGTAGAGTGACAGATGATTTATTTGCGCGCGCAGACGCGATTCGCGAGCTTGCAAAAAATGGCGTTCCAATGCTTATGATTTGCGGGCTTTACCAGCTTTTTGGAGAATACTTTGAGACTATTGAAGGCCAGAAGCTTAAAGGCATAGGCATACTCGGCGAGCATACGGTTGGCCAAGACGTGCGCATGATTGGAAATCTTGTGGAGCATAGCGCCGATTTTGGAGATATTGTGGGATACGAGAACCATTCTGGGCGCACAAGTTTGCAAGATGGTACGCAGCCACTTGGATTGGTTGATGGCGAAAATTGTGGAAACAACGGCGAAGACCACACGGAAGGTGCGCGCAAATACAACGTTATCGGCACTTATATGCACGGTTCGGTTTTGCCAAAAAATCCGCGTTTGGCTGACTTTTTAATTCGTACAGCTGCGCAAAATCGTTACGGTGAATTTGCGCCAAAGCAAAGTGACGCTCAGCGCGCGGAGCTTGCCAAATTGGACGAATTAGCCGAGCGCGCTCGCAAAGTGGCCGTAACTCGTCCGCGGTAAATTAACATAGGCATATGCGCGATTTAGTAAAAATTTGATTGATTATTTTATTTTATGCGCATAGTGTGTATAATCTTTTTATGAGATACAAAGAGATTGAAAAACGTCTTAAGAAGGACGGCTGGATACTTTTTGCACAGCGTGGAAGTCATTGTCAATTCGTACATAAAACTAAAACAGGTAAAGTCACAGTGCCTAAACATCCAGGTGATATTAACCCATCTGTTGTTAAGTCAATTTGGCGTCAGGCGGGAATTAGTGAAGCAAAGGTGAAATGATGAAATTAGCGTATCCTGTTATTCTTACTCCATACGAAGATAATAGTGGGGGTTTTGTTGCAGAAGTCCCTGATTTGCCAGGGTGTGTAACTGGCGGTAGTAATCTTGCAGAGGCTCTGATTATGGCAGAAGATGCAGCAAGTGGATGGGTTCTTACAGAACTCGAAAGTGGTAAGACTGCGCCAAAAGCTAGTGATATTAGTGATATTGTTGTAGAAAATCCTAATTCAAAGTTGTCTATGGTTGCGCTTGATATGGATTCCTATGCTGCAAAATACGGTTCTCAGGCAGTTCGTAAAAATGTTACTGTTCCAGCTTGGCTTGACACTTGGGCACAAAAAGCTGGCATCAGCTACAGTGGGGCTTTGCGCGATGCTTTAGAGGCTTTATATGCTAAAGGAGCTGTGAATAAAGCTTAGTTGTATTATTAGCTATATTATCTGATTTGTTATGCAATATTGCACAATCAATTAATACAAAAGCCTGCTGAAGCTTGCAAAGTGTTGCAAATCAGTAGGCTATTTAAATGTAGAACTGATGAGTATATGATTACATAGCCGCTGTGTATATTTGACAACTGGTATTTATTGTGATAAAATAATGAAAAGGGATTTTATATAATAATGGAGTTATATATGAAAAACAAAGTTGTCTTGCATTATACATTTATAGCTGCGCTATTTTCTATTATTTTAATATTGTCATTTGCTAATGTTGCTCAAGCTGAATCATCTGACTATAAATCAGAGACTTATGTAGATTTTCCCAAAAAGCAGCATAAGACAAAATTTCAGAGTATGTATTTTTCTTTACTAGATACTTATGAAAATCCAGAGTTAGTAAAAAAGTTCTATATTTCAAAATATTTTACAGAATTACAAAGAATACAGAGCGAAGCTATGCTTCCTTCTCTTAGTGAAGAAACAGCTACTATTTACAAAAATTCTCTTTTTAATTCCTCGCATAAAGATAACAATAATGTAACAAAAATATTGCAATTTCTAGATATATATGAGAATAAATATGAAAATAATCAGATTCTATCAGAATTGCATAAATTAGAGTTAAAAGTATTAAAAAATGAACTAACACAAAAGGAAGCTATTAATATTGCAAAATTGTGGCTTCCATCAAAGCAGGAGGTTACACCTCGCAAACCTTTACTTACTGAGAGAAATTCAGGCATAAATCTTGAAGCGGCCAGAGCATATGCGCGAGAATGGGCGTGGAAAATAAATCCAAAATATGGTGAAGAAAAAAGTAAGTTAATATTTCCGGCAGATTGCACAAATTTCGCTTCGCAAATTCTATATGCTGGTGGTATTGGTATGGATAAGCATAATGATGTATTTAAAGGGTGGTGGTGGAAAGCTAGAGGAGATCGTTCGGTTTCTTGGATTAATGCCAATGTTTTTAAAAATTATATGGGGTATGGATTTAGTACAAGTTATTGGGGAATGTTAGTAGATAATGTTAGGGATGGAGATTTTATTGGTGTTGATGAAAGTAATGATGGTACTGTCGATCACATAGGGTTTGTATTCCTAAAAAGCAACGGTAGATTGCGTATAGCTCAACACACTGAAAATTATTTAGATTGGGATAAGAATTGGTATTCATTCAATGGTGAAGGAGCTTATTATCGTGTTCGTCGTTAAATATTGGAAAGAATGGTTTTTACCATTATCTTTTGTATTTTTAGCAGTTTTATTGCTTATTAAAATGCCAGGAAAGTATCCAGCAGATTTTGATTTAAGTCTTTTGGGTGTTGTGTTAGTTTCAATTATTTCACCAATAATTCAAATGATTGTTGGGTTGTGTAATAGAGGATTAATTCGTAAGAAAATATTAATTATTATTGATAGCATATTAATACTTGCTGGCTTTATTGAAATATTCTTTGGCCAATTTATTGTTGTACATGTTTTGAATCGTGGAATGGTCAAGTACACAATGGATCGTGGACCGCAAGTTAATGTTGCTACTGTTGCAGCTGCATCTATCGTAGTTGTCTCAATGGTATTATGGAGTATTCACGAACTGGAATTTAATAGTAATAAAATTAAACGAATATGAGACCGACAAATAATTAAAGATGTAAATACAAAAGCCTGCTGAAGCTTGCAAAGTGTTGCAAATCAGCAGGCTATTTTGTAGTTTTATTTCTAGCTTTTGATTCTAGTTTTCGTTTGATTTAGCTGGTGATTATTAGTCAATCAAGCCGTACAAACGATCGCCAGCGTCGCCAAGACCTGGAACAATATAAGCTTTGTCGTTCAAATGCTCATCTACAGCGCAAACAACAACCTTAAAGTCAATAGAAGGATCAATCTCCTTCTCAATGCGCTCCAAGCCTTCTGGCGCTGCCAAAATGTTAATAGCAGTAACATCTTTAGCGCCGCGCTCTGCCAAATAATGCGTAGCAGCAATAAGAGTGCCACCAGTAGCAAGCATTGGGTCAAGAAGGAAGCATTGACGACCAGTCAAATCTTCTGGTAAACGATTAGCATAAGTGACGATGTCGAGAGTTTGCTCGTCTCGCTTCATGCCAAGGAATCCAACCTCAGCGGTTGGAAGAAGGCGAGTCATGCCGTCGAGCATACCAAGACCAGCGCGCAAAACAGGCACAACCATTGGGCGTGGTCGGTTCAAATGCTTGCCAGTCATCTTGCAAATAGGAGTTTCAATCTCGCGATCGCTAACTTCCAAGTTGCGTGTTGCTTCGTATGCTTCGAGAGTTACCAATTCGGAAACTAACTCGCGGAAAATATTAGATGGTGTATTCTTATCTCGCAAAACGGTGAGCTTGTGGTCCACCAGCGGATGATGTAAAACATGAAGATCCATACCTTCTAGATTAGTGCAAGCATTGCACGTTAAGCTAGCGGCGTGCCGTGATTATTTAGAAAAAATATAAACAATTGTTAATGAAGGTTGAATTTTGTGAATTGTTGGAGAATTTAAAACATCTTAAAAACGCTGACTTGTGAAAGCGCCTGTCGGCGCAAACGCCGCTCGCAGCGGCAAAAAATGGAGCCCGGGGCTTAAGCACAAGCCAGCGTCACTTCCTGAGTATACATGCTTTTAGATTTCAGCGCGCCGCGAATAATCTAATCAAGCTTGCCTGCTTGCCATAATTTTGCGCCGCTAGCAAAGTCTAAAGAAAGCGCGTGCATGTTTGCGCAAGTGTGTAAAACGTTGGCAATTTTTTGCGCGCTGCTGCTTTCAGAATTTTGCGTCTGGCCTAGTCTTTTTGCGTACGTGCGCATTCCGCGCGAAATAATCGCGCTAAACGCAGAAGCGCGATATAGCGCAACAGCAAAATCGCCAGTAAACGCGCCAGAAAGAATCGAGTCTGCAAGTCGCGCAATATCTTCTTTTGTAGGAGACTCGTCAACTCCAGTAATCGCCGAAGCGCTAGTGGCCTCTGGCTCGCCAATGCGCCAATATGCAGCATAAGAGTCGCCATTCTTGCGTAGTGATGTTCTAAGCAAATACAGTCTCCAAAGCATTCCAGGAAGCGATTGTGCCTCTGCTTTACTCCACAAATCCGCAATAATCTCAATGCCTTCGTTTTCTACCAAGTTAAGCACGCGCGCAACAATCTCGGGAGTTTGCGTTTTATGAACGCGGTTCAGCAAGACGGCTGCGGAAGTGTGGCTAATCTCGCTTACGATTTGTGGGTCTGTGCCGCCTTCGATTTGCGCGAGCATAGCTGGATCCATTTGCGCTGGCCTACTAGGGCGATTTGCGCCGATTGGACTTGGCATAAACGCAGATCTACTCGAGTGAATTGAGCCAGATTTTGAATTTAGATTAGTAGACAATTGGCAAAACCTTTTCTATGTTTACGATTTTAGGGCCTTTTTCGGTGCTTACAATGTGCAAAATTACGGCACTTCCAGTAGGCATATATGGCGATTTTTGACTAAGTATGCGTTTATTTGCTTTTGGCTTAGAAATATCCCTTAAATGTGCAAAAAATGTTCCAATAATTGGGCGATGCAAGCACATAACTGTTGTTGCGGTTGTTGTTTCTGATTTTGTTTTTGTTGTTGTTTCTGTTGTGTTGCTATCGTTAGTTGTATCTATAAGATTTTTTATTTCACTTGTTAGCACGTTTAGAGTTGATTTTGGATTTTTATCGTGAAAATCTTCTGTAAGTTCCGCCACTTTTTCTATGTTGATTGAAGAGTTTTTTGCAAAAGCGTCTACAGTTTCCAAGCATCGCTTCCAAGGAGAAGAAACAATTTTGTTTGGAGCATAGCAAGCAAGCTCGCGACCGAGCGCATAGGAGGCGGCGGACCCAAGAGGTGTGATTGGACGAGTGGCTTCGCTGCCTTGCCAAGCTTTTCGCGATTCCGCTTTGCCGTGACGCACAAGAATAAGCGTTTTATAATTTGCTTGACCAGACTTTATTCGTTCAAGGAATGCGTCTAAAACAAGTTGATCACTATCGTGCGTAAGTTTTTTGCGAGCGTCTTCGGGTGTAAGCCAAATAACATTGCCAATTTCTGTAGGTTTTGCTGGTTTTATTGGGCCAAATGCTGGAAGTCGCTTTATTGCATCGCCTTCGCTGATTTCGCGCATCATCCAATAGTGAATTCGCTTGATTACTTCTGGCTGATCGTTATTTTGCGAGCCGTTTTTTGTGCTGCTTTTTATGCCGTTTTTTGCAGACGATTTTTTGCCTTCGTTTTCGAGTGGATACTCGATTTGCGCAATATGTGGTCCAAGTGTAACTGCGTAGCCAGTCTCTTCGCCAACTTCGCGCACAGCAGTGTGACGATGCGATTCATTGGCTTCGTTCTTGCCTTTTGGCCAGCTCCAATCGTTGTATTTTGGGCGGTAAACAAGGCAAAGTTCTATGTTGCTTTCGTTTAACACTTGATTACAAGCGTTGGATTCGCTGCCAACATTACCGAAATCTTTATTTGGATTTGTGATGTTCGGATTGCTTGACTTGCTTTCTTTGCTAGCAGTTTTGCGCAAGCGGTAGATAATACCGCCAGCTGCTTCAACATATCTCTTCGCTACTGTTGCACTCATATTCACTATTTTAGCGTTTTTCTTTTGTAACTTTTAGTTGTGCTTTAATGTTTTATATTTTGTACGCAGGCATGACTGGCATAAACGTGCGTAGCAAAAGTGTTGTTATTGTTTGCTAATCTTCCAAATATCCTAAAACTGGCAAATTATTGCGTAAAAAATATCCTAAAACTGGCAAATAATTACTCAAAAAACATCCCAAAACTGGCAAATAATGCTATAATCGTTGTAATATCAACATTAAAAAGAGTAAGCCATGAAACGACTAGCATTACAAAAATTAATCGCCTGGAATAGTAAACCAAATCGCAAGCCACTAATAATATGGGGTGCGCGTCAGGTTGGCAAAACGTATCTAGTAAAAGATCTATTTGCAGAAAAGTATTATAAAAATAGCTATATTTACATCGATCTTAAAAAAGAAGATGAGGTTCGTAACTTTTGCGAAAGCACAGCAAACGCAGAAAAGATTATAGAATACTTGTCTTTGCGATTTTCCAAGGCTATAGATGAAGGCACTTTGCTGATTTTTGACGAGATCCAAGAATGCCCAAATATTATTTCGTCGCTTAAATATTTTTGCCAAGATTTTAGAAGAATTCACGTAATTGCAACGGGTTCAATGGTGCGAATCAAATTGCATCGCGAAGCTCACAAGCAAAATTCGTCGAAATCAGCAGTTGGTCAATTCCTCTTTCCAGTAGGCAAAATTGACCAGATAACAATCTATCCAATGACTTTTGGTGAGTTCCTACTAAACAATAACAGTCTTTTATATTCTAAGGTGCGTGAAGCTTATGATTCTAAGCAAGCGCTTTCTTCCGAAATACATAATCTTGCGTTAAACGAGGTGTATAAATATTTGCTGATTGGAGGTATGCCAGAAGCAGTAGAAGCATATATTGAACGTAAAGATTTACTAGAATCGCGTGAGATTTTGCGCTCGCTTTATGACAATTATCTTGCAGATATGGAGTTGTATCAAGCAAGTAGCGAATCGATTTTAAGATCTCGACTTTTATTTGAGAATATTTTTAGAGAGCTTAATAAGGAATCAAAAAACTTTTCAGCTGGTCTTATTAAAAAAGATAGTAGAACTAGAGATTTTGCTACGTCCATTCAGTGGCTGCTTATGACCCATATTGTTAATCAGTCATTCCAACTCAAAGAGCATATAACCATGCCGCTTATGCAAGAAAACGAAAGTAATTTCCGACTATTTTTGTGCGATATTGGCATGTTCTCGTATCAAAGCGGAGTTAATGCAGCATCTTTTATTTCAAGCGAAAGAGACAATACGCTATCTGGTATTTTCTTCGAAAATTACGTTGCAAACGAACTTAGCGCAAATGGTTTAAAACTGTTTTATTGGCGCGGAAAATCGGATTCGGAATTGGAATTTATAATTGAATCAAATAACAAGCTTTTTCCGATTGATGTTAAAAAAGGCAGAGGAACTCTTAACTCTTTAAATAAGTTTGCAATGCACAACAAGTTTGAGTTTGCAATAAAAGTTTCTAAAAATAATTATGGCTATGATGCAAATCAGAAAATCGCGACTATGCCATTTTATTTTATGACGTTCGTGGCTGGCGATTTGGCTGCTGGAACGCTTGAGATTTAGCGACTGTGACTGTGTGACTGTGACTGTGTGGATGCGTGGATGCGTGCGAAACGCGATTCGTGAGTATGCCTAAAAAAGTCGCAGCTCGTTTGAATCAGCACCGCGCATATCGTCATAATCCAAAATAAGGCAAGTAAATCCTCTATCTTGCGCAAGAACGCGCGCTTGTGGACTAATCGTTTGCGCTGCAAAAATTCCGCGAACGGGCTTAAGAAGTGGGTCGCGGTTTAGCAACTCGCAATATCGCGTAAGCTGCTCAACGCCGTCAATGCCGCCATTTCGCTTGATCTCAATAGCAACGTGAACGCCGTTAGAATCCTTAGCCATAATATCCACTGGTCCAATCGCAGTAGGGTATTCGCGGCGAACAAGCTTTGCGCCTTTGCCAATGCGTTCAATTTGCTCTGCTAAGTAATGCTGTAAATGCTCTTCCACGCCGTCTTTAACAAGACCTGGGTCTTCGCCTAAATCGTAGGAAGAATCGCTATAAACGTGTTGCAAAACTATGCGAAGTATGTCGTTGCCCTTTTTTGCTGCGATTTTTAGAACAGTTCCATTTGCAAAAACAGATTCGGCATTAGACACGGTATTAGATTCTTCGCTAGATTCATTAGATTCGCTATCTAATTCAGATTCGCCAGATTCGCCAGATTCACTATCAGATTCTTCAGAATCGCCAGAATCCTTCTCAACGTGCATCGTGCACGGAGCAACCATCCAATTTAGTGGTTTATAAGAGCCAATCTCCGAAAAAATAAGCACGCTTCCGTCTTCTTTAATAAGCAAAACGCGCTTAGCTGTTGGAAGACTTGCGTTAAGCCTACCCGTGTATTTTGCACTACAATCCGCAACAATAATTCGCACACAAAAAGCGTAGCATAAATCGCGTAACTATCTGCACAAAAACTATCTACCCAAAACTTCCACTAAATCGCGTAAACTATCTGCCCAAAGCCGCCGCTAAATCGCGATTCTGCCAGCGCTGATGCAACGCGCAATAGCCTCCAAAAAGCAAGAGCCAAATAAGGCCGCCAATCGCAGATCCACGAGTGTCTTCGCTAATAAACAGCGTTATGTACACAAACACAAAGAACGCAATCGTTAGCGAATTAAGCAACTTATAGTGCGGCATAACAAAGCCGTCTGGCATAAAATCAGCCGAAGCGCGGTACTTTCTGTGCGTAACCATAATCAAAATGTAAATCATGATTATTACTGCCGAAGATGCAGAAGCAAACACAATAAACGCGCCATGCACTCCAGGAATTGAGTTAATAAGCGGCGAGAACAGGATTAGTGCAGCAGAGAAAATGATTGCTCGCGCAGGAACCTTAGTGCGCGAAACCTTGCGCAAATGCGAAAGAACAGGAGAATTAGATTCCAGAGCAATTTGATACATGTGCCTTCCTGCAGAATAAAGCAGTGAATTAAGCGCAGAAGACGCTGCTGTAATAACAACAAAGAACACGAGCGCCGAAGCCCAATGAAGTCCCGCATATTGGAAAACCATAATAAACGGAGACATGTAAACGCCTTTAGAATCGGTAGCTTTAAATTGTTGCCAAGGAACAATCAGCATGATTGAAGCGAGCGCTCCAACGTAGAAAATCAAGATTCGCATAATGATTTCATTAATCGCCTTTGGCAAAACTTGGCGAGGATTCTTAGTTTCCGAAACTGTAACGCCTACAAACTCAATAAGCTGGTATGCGTAGAACACCATTTGGAAGCTCATCAAAAATGCCAGCCATCCATTTGGCATAAGCGAGAAGTTGTTGAAAATATTGTCAAAGCCTGCGTGGCCTGCCGGATTTGCAACGCCACTAATCTGTGTTGCAGGGTAATGGTAGCCAATAATAACCATAACTGCAGCAGTTGCAATAAGAGCCACAATCAGCGTGATTTTAATCATTGAGAACCAAAACTCTGTTTCTCCAAATAGCTTTACAGCAACCAGATTTATGCACACTAAAGCAGCCAAAAACGCTACTTCTATAAGCCATTTCCAGCTGCTAACGTCTATGCCAAAAGTTTGGAAGAAAGTAACGCAATACGTGCTAACTGCCGTAATCTCACTCATGCCAATAAGCACAAGCACTATCCAATACGACCATCCTGCAAAATTGCCCCAGCCTTTGCCTAAATATCGCGTAATAAAGCTAATAAACGTGTGCTGATTTGGGTCTTTATACATGAGTTCGCCAATGCCACGCATAAGCAAAAACATGATTAGGCCAACAATTATGTACACAAACATAATGCTTGGGCCTGTAAGACTAATGGATTTGCCCGAGCCTAAGAATAGGCCAGTGCCGATTGTTCCACCTATAGCAATGAATTGAACGTGTCTTTTTGTAAGGCTGCGCTCCATCTTGTTAGTGTGACCATTGTTTGTGTGGTCAATATCACTCATTGCTATAACTCCATTCTTTTAGACGTGAGCTTTCAATTTTATAGGAACCCTTAAATATTGGATTATTTATATTATTTGGATTATTGTTAAACATTTTTTAACGCATATAGGATTATTCCACACTTTTAAGCGAACTTACAGGGTCAATGCGGTCCAATGCGGGATTAGTTGACCATTGAACAATCAAAGCAAAGATTAGCGTTGCAAAGCCAGCAATCGCATAGCTTAGCCAAGATACCTCGACTTCAAAATACAGTGCTGGCATTCGCAAGGCGTTTGTTAGCAAGCCAGCAACTAGTCTTCCTAGTGGTAAACCAACTAGAATACCAATTAAAGTAAGAGTAAGCATCTCCTTATGCACGTAAGCGTGAACTTCTCTACGGTAGAATCCAAGAACTTTTAGCGTTGCCATCTCTCGCGAGCGCTCCGAAATATTTGTGCTTGCTAACGTGAATAGCACGGCTAATGCTAAGCCAGCAGCCAAAGTTACTATAAGCGCTACAACAGCATTCATTAAATCGAAGCTAAACGAATGTTTCATGCGCGTAATGCTCATAACAGCTAGAATGCCGCTTCTGTTTGCAAACTGATCTGCGTAACGCATTTTTGCGTCATCGTTTCCGCGAAGGCGCATCATTAGTGCATTATTCTTAACATTTTTCCCATTTTTAAAACCGAATATTCTTTCATAGCAACGAGAAGTCATATAAATGTTTGAACCAATAAGATTACGCACGATTGCGCGCAACTTCACTTTTGCACGCTTAAAACTTGAGTTTGTTATTGTAATGTAGTTTCCACTCGAAATGCCCAGTGATGATGATGCGCTTTGTGAAAGAAGCGGACCCGAGTCATCAAGCGAAATATTTTGCAAATTATTGTTAACATCTTGAAGGCGAATCATTTTAGACAACGTTGCCGAATCTTTAACAACTACGATTTGCACGCTTTCGGAATCTTCAACGCTGCTATTATGTGATTTGCTGTTAGATTTGCTGTTAGAATTACCATTATTCGCATTGCTTTTTGCGATTTCTCCAGAGCTAATGTAGGCAGGCAAAATGGCATCAACAAGATTGTTGGATTTATCTTTTTGCACGCTTTTCTTCATATTCTGGAATGCATCTGGAGTAGAAATAGAAATCATATCGTAGTGGTAAATGCCGTCATATTGGCGTATTCCAAGAGTTGCTACAGTATCGTTTAACGCTAAAGCACATACGATTAATGCCGTGCAACCAGCTACGCCACCAATCGTCATAAATAATCTGCTTTTAAAACGAGCTAGATTTCTTATAGATACTTTGTTTAGGAAGCTTAGACGATTCCAAATAAAAGGTAATCGTTCAAGAATCACGCGAGCTCCAGCTTTTGGAGATTTTGGACGCAATAATGCCGCTGGAACTTGCCTTGTCTCCCTCCAGCTTACGATTATTGTGCATATTGCAACTGGTATTACAAACGCGAGCACACAAAGCGAACCGTAAAGCCAGTCGTATCGCAAAACAACTCCAGGAACTGTGTACAATCCGCGCAAAATCTTAAGTAGTAAAGATGGAATCGCTAAGAATCCTAGAATATCGCCTATTCCACCGCCTATAAAGCATGCAAAAATCGCAAAGAAAGCGTGCCTTGTTATTGCTGCGCAACGACCATACCCTAAGCTTAAGTACGTTCCAATTAGCCCTCGCTCTTCTTCTACCATTCTTGCCATGGATGTAAGGCTCATCATCATTGCTACTACAAGAAAAAGCACTGGGAAGGCATATCCAAGAGATTGAATCGAGGCAACATCAGAACGCAAGCGAGTATAGCTCCCGTTTGATATGCGAGCAAAAATATGCCATCTTGCTTGAGGAACATTCTTTTTTACTTCTGGCTTAATTTTTGCGTAAATTTGTGCGCGAGCCTTAGCTAAAACCGAGTTGGGAGCGTTTTTAAGCATTGGCATGTTGGCTATAGTTTGATCTACTTTTTGATTAGTTTGGTCTTCTATAACTTGATTTGTGCGCGCTTCTTCGCAATCATTTTGCACGCTATTTTTAATTTGGTTTGAAGCATTTGCCACAATTGCGCGATACTTTTGTGAAAAATCGTTAACTCGTTGAGTCTCATCTAGGCGCACAGAAATAGACGTGTATGGAAGATTATTTGTGTTTTCAGTAATCGCAGAGGTAAAAATTGGGTAGCGCGATACTACAGAATTGCGGAAAGCTTTTGATTGATACCCTTTTGGATTGTCTAAATCGTTTATGTCTAGCACGCTTCCTGTGATTAGAAGCTTATATTTTTGATTTTGATTCGGTTGATTAGACGAATTATTTTGATTATTTTGATTAGCTTGATTATTTTGATTATTTTGATTAGCGTTCTGTTGCATACTCAAAAACAGTGTGCTACCAACGCGCAACCCACTATCGTGCAAAAATCGCTCAGTTACTACAGCTTGACGATTATTCGTTGGCATATTGCCACTAAGCAAATGTACTCGATTTAGCTTTTTAGAATCGTGATTATATTGCACAACGTTCATTGCATAAGATGAGTCGGCATTATTTGAAGGATGAGCAGTAGCTTTAAAAGACTTTTCTGCCTCTGCTTCACTAACAAATGGCAATTTTTTGATTGATTTAACATCGTTTTTAGTTAATCCAAGAGTGGAAACGATTTGTAAATCGTAAGCTTTGAGCTTAGAGTAAGTGTCATTTGCTCCAAGAAGCATATCGTTGCATCCTGCATAAATGCCAGTCATAACAGCAACACCAAGCATTGCTATAACTGCTAGTATGCAAAAGCGACGCCATTCATGAATCCACATTCTTACAGCGCTAATAAAAACTATTGGCAAAATAGAGTGTGTGCGCTTATTGCGAATCGCAATTTTGCGTTTGATTTTCTTAGATTTTACAGTCTCAATACTCACTACAAATCACCACTCAATATCTGCAATTGCCGTAGGATTTTCTTGCACTGTTTCGCTTATAACTTTTCCAGAATGGAATCTCACAACCTTATGAGCCATAGGAGCAATAGCAGCATTGTGTGTAATAATAAGAACCGTCATTCCTTCTTTCTGGCAAATATCTTGCAATAATTGCAAAACAGCTTTTCCAGTTTCATAATCTAGCGCACCCGTAGGCTCATCGCATAAAAGCAACTTAGGCTTTTTAGCAAGTGCGCGCGCAATAGAAACTCGCTGCTGCTCGCCTCCAGAAAGTTGTGCTGGGAAATTATTAAGTCTTTTTTCCAAACCTACGTCAATAAGTGTTTGAGCTGGATCAAAATGATCTGAGCAAATTTGTGAAGCAAGCTCCACGTTTTCTAATGCCGTTAAATTTGGAACAAGATTATAGAATTGAAAAACAAAGCCAATATCTTCTCTTCGATACTTTACTAATCCGCGGCCATTTAACTTTGTAATATTTAAATCACCAACAGTTACACTACCGCTTGTTGCTGTATCCATGCCACCTAAAATATTCAATGCTGTAGTTTTACCTGCACCCGAAGCGCCTAATATTACGGTGAGTTTACCGCGTTCGGCAGTAAAACTAGCATCATTTAGCGCGCGCACAACACTTGAGCCAGATGGATACTCTTTTACAACATGATCAAAAGTTATGTACGCCACAATACTCCTTGCTTACTGACTACTTAATTGTGCTTTCGCTATTAATGTTTAATTTTAATTTATTCGGTTAATATTTAATTCTATTTATTGGAATAGTGATACGCCACGCCTTGCTGTGCAATATGCGTTTCCAAGCCAAGTGTGCCTTGAATTTGGCCAAACAGCGCCAAGACGTGCGGCTCCTTGACTTATCCAAATACTTGGAACCCTTCCATCGGAGCTTTTTGAGCCTAAAAGATTAAAGCCATTTTTGCTTTCAAGCCAATCAGGATGCTGCGTTGCAATCGCTAATCCTTCTTCTAAAGTTAAAGGAAGGCGCTCGTCGGAGTCTATAAGCTTTCTGGCAACATCTGGCTCACGATTCAAATACGATGTGCCCGTATGCGGGTCAATCGCAAGGTAAAATGGTCCTTCTGGAGGCTCAAAACCATCTTGAGGCAAGAAACTAGCTATATCTCGAGGTGGCATTGTTGTAAAACCGGCCATTCTCTCAATGCTAGTTCTAGAAATCAAGGATTCTGGCGAAACCAGCTCGCGAGTAGGCACAAGAAGAATGTTTGTTCCCAAATCGCTTTGCTCAAGCGCGCGAATAAGTGGCAATGCTAAAGCTCGGAACGCCGCTGCACTCATATCTGCAACATCTGGGTAGCCAAGGGCAACAATGCGGTCAAGCTGTTTTTGTATTTCTTGCGAAGCAATAGACATAGTTACATTTTACGTAAAATTTTCTACAATCGCGAGTGCGACTTAGCTTGATTAATACGCAAATCCGCGTTTTTTAGCTACGATTTCCGCCAATTGTACAGCGTTAAGCGCAGCGCCCTTGCGAAGATTGTCGTTTGTAATAAACATTGCTAATCCACGCTTTCCATCAACCGCTTGATCTTGGCGAATGCGGCCAACGTAGCTCGCAGACTTTCCTGCAGCAAGTTGCGGAGTAGGAATATCGTCTAGTGCAACGCCGGGGGCTGATTTTAGCACTTCGCGAGCCATATCTGGAGTTACATCGTGCTCAAATTCGGCATTAATGCTCATTCCGTGACCCGTAAAAACGCCCACGCGCACGCATGTGCAACTCGCTGCAAGCTTTGGCAAGTGCAAAATCTTACGACTTTCGTTGCGAAGCTTTTGCTCTTCGTCGGTTTCTTGCGATCCGTCATCAACAATCGCGCCAATAAATGGCACAACGTTGAATGCGATTGTGCGCACAACTTTGGTTGGTTGCGGAAAATCAATCGCATCTCCATCAAACACAAGCTTATCTGCGCCCTGATTTAAAGCCGCTTGCGCTTCGTTCATAAGCTGCAACGCACCAGCTCTGCCAGCTCCAGAAACGGCCTGGTAGGAAGATACAATAAGTCGCTTTATGCCAAAAGCTTTAGAAAGTGGATTTAGAACAGGCATGCACGCCATTGTTGTGCAATTAGGATTTGCAACAATCCCACGCGGAATATCGTTCAAATCTTGCGGATTTACTTCTGCAACTACAAGAGGCACATCGTTATGCATACGCCATTGAGAAGAGTTGTCGATTACTATTGCGCCAGCATCGGCAAATCGCGGCGCCCACACTTTGGATGTTCCGCCACCTGCGGAGAAAATCGCAATGTCTATTCCGCTTAAATCTGCTTTTTCCACGTCTTCTACAACAACATCTTTGCCGCGATAGTTCAAAACGGTTCCAGCAGAGTGTGCGGAAGCCAAAAATCGCAAGTTTTTAATTGGAAAATCGCGCTCGTCTAATACGCGGCGCATAACCATTCCAACTTGGCCAGTGGCACCTAAAACCGCAAGGTTTACGCCTGTGTTGCTTATAATTGCCATTTTGTCTCCCTTATTTTGTGATTTTGCGTGATCAGCGCCCGCTTCCTCCATAAACAACAGCTTCGACTTTGCTTGCGTCCAATCCGTAGGCTGTGTGAAGTGCGCGAACCGCTTCGTCGAGCTGCTTTACTGGAACAATCGCCGCAATGCGAATCTCGGATGTGGAAATCATAAGAATATTAATTCCGTGATCGCTTAGCGCTGTAAAGAAGGTGGCTGCAAGACCAGAATAAGTTTTCATTCCAACGCCAACAACTGCGACTTTTCCAACAGAAGGGTCCACATCCATAGACGTAAATTGCAATTCTCCGCGCGCGCCCTGCAAAACCTTGCAAACGGCGTCCAAAGCCGAGCTTGGAGCTGTAAGAGATATGTCTGCCGTCTCGGTAGATGCGCTTGCCTGAGCAATCATGTCTATGTTAACGTTTGCTGTAGCAAGAGTCGTAAACACTTTTGCTGCGTTTCCAGGCTTGTCTGGCACGCCTCTAAGAGTAATCATGGACTCGCTTCTATCGTGTGCAACGCCAGAAATTACAGGAGTTTCTGGCCCTAAGTCTGGGAATAAATCGCCCATTGTGGAGCGAATATCTACATTTGTCATTTTATTTGCTATTGTATTTGCCATTTTTGCCGCCTTCTGTCTATTGCTTCTGCTTATTTACTGTGTCTTACGTTTCGTCTTATTTTGTGTGTTTTATTTTGTGTTTTATTTTTGTGTATTATGCCTATATTTTTAATAAATAATTAGCTTAGATTTGGCAGGCTTTTTGGATCTACGCCATTAGGAACAACCAAAGTGCCATTTCTGTGCGAAAACGAGCTGCGAACATGCAATGGCATGCTAAATCGTTGCGCATATTCAACGCATCGCAAAGCCAAAACGCGCGATCCACAAGACGACATCTCTAGCATTGAATCGTAGTCAATAACGGGGATTCGCTTTGCTGTTGGAACAATTCTAGGGTCTGCTGTAAAAACGCCATCAACGTCTGTGTAAATCTCGCAAATATCTGCGCCCAAAGCTACAGCCAGCGCCACTGCAGAAGTATCTGAGCCGCCTCGGCCAAGCGTTGTGTCGTCGCCAATTTCGCTGATTCCTTGGAATCCTGCAACAATAGCAACACTGCCTTTTTTAAGCGCGTGTTGAACGCGATCTGGCTTAACAGCGCGAATATGCGCCGCTCCAAATTGCGCGTCTGTCATAAAACCAGCTTGCGACCCTGTAAAAGAGTATGCGTGCGAGCCTTGCGCGTGAATCGCCATTGCCAGAAGGCTCATAGAAATGCGCTCGCCTGCAGTCATAAGCATATCCATCTCTCTGGCAGGCGGATGCGCGTTTACACTCATTGCTTGGTCAATAAGATTGTCTGTTGTATCTCCCATAGCCGAAACAACAACCGCAACGTCGTTTCCAGCAGCTTTTGTGTCGAGAATCCTTTTTGCTACGCGCTGAATTGCGTCCGTGTCTTCTACAGACGAACCGCCGTATTTCTGCACTATAAGAGCCACTTTAACCCCTTATGTTCAGCTGTTATGCTTCTAAAGCACGCGCGTTAGAAGAACTAATCTAAAATCAGACTACAAAATCAGATTACCAAGCGTGCTCTATTTATTTTTATTTTTATTTTGCAATATATTAGTGGCGTGCATTCTGGCTAGCGGTTGCTTGCGACTTTTCAGCGTGCAATTTCCGCGTGCAATCTCTAAACATCCTGCCTTCCTGCAAACGCGCGCCCAAGAGTCACTTCGTCTGCATATTCAAGGTCTCCGCCAACTGGCAATCCGCTTGCAAGCCTAGTCACCTTTATATCAAGCGGCTCAAGCAGTCGCGCTAAATACGTAACTGTTGCTTCGCCTTCTATATTTGGATCTAGCGCTAAAATAACCTCTTTTACTTGCGCGTCTTTTAAGCGCTCAAGTAGTTGCGTTATTTTTAAGTCTGCAGGTCCCACGTTTGCCATTGGATTAATCGCTCCGCCTAAAACGTGGTAAACGCCTGCGTACTCGTGCGTGCGCTCAATGCTCATAATGTCTTTTGGCTCTTCTACAACGCATATTTTTGTGTGATCTCTTCTAGGGTCTAAGCAAACAACGCAAGGGCTTTGTTCGCACACGTTACCGCAAATTTCGCAAAATCGCACGTTTTCTTTTAAGTCGTTAATCGAGTTGATTAGTTCTTGCGCTTGCGCGTTAGAAGACGAAAGTATGTAAAATGCAATTCGTTGTGCGCCTTTTGGGCCGATTCCAGGAAGGCTAGAAAATGCGTCTATAACTCTGCCGATTGCACCTTCGTACGATGACACATTATGCATTTATTCCTCTTGCTTTCTTTTACGAGCACGCGCGTTTTTAGGATTATTTGGGTCGCTTGCGCCGAATTCTTTTACAGATTTGACTTCAAACATTTTTTCCAAGTCGTCTATGCTCAAATTTGTAGCGGATTCTAAAGACTCGTCTTGCATTGAGCATTCGTCTTCTTGAGCGCCATTTATGCCCTCTGCAGAATGAGTTTGTGCTTGTGACGACTCTTGCGACGGAGCTTGTTCTTGCAATGATTCTTGCGATTGATAAGCTTCTTGCGTTTCTTGCACGTTTTGCGCACTGTTAAATGGCTTTATTGCTTGCTTTTCTTGCTGACTATGCAGTGCTTGCGATTGCTGAGTTTTATCTTGCGACTGCGTTTTATTTTGCGCTCGCGCAGGTGCAATTGCGTCTCCCATTGGAGCGGAAGCCATACTAGCCCAAGCGTCATCTTGTGATGCGTCTAAATGATCATCTAAAGAATTATCTAAAGGGTTATCACCGCCTAAAGGGCTATCAGCATTTAACTCGCTTTTCTCGCTTGTGTTTTTGCCAAATCCTTTTACAATTCCAGCTTTGCGCATAAGTAATTCGCGCTTAACTTGCGCAAGCTTTTGCGGATCCATTTTTGCTACAGACTCAACTTTTTGTCCATTTTCCGCAACAGAATCAGGCGCGATTGAAACATCTTTACCAAAAACGTCTTTTACTTTGCTCATAACAACAACTGGCACTTTTTTGCCATCGTAAGGAGCAGTCGTGCAAAGAGCAAGAGCAAAAGCATGCTGACTTATAGGCTCATCAAATGTTAAAACAAGCTTTCTTTTTAGCGGATTGCTTTCGTCTAATCTAACTTTTGGAACGTGATTTCTTTCTACGTATTCGCGAACATCGCTTGGAAGACTTTTAACAAGATTGTTCCAAGCTTCGTCAACGTCTAAAATTTGAGGCGCGCTTGTAGTTGCGCTTGCATTTGCATTTGTGCTAGCGTTTGCGTTTTCTGGCTGTTCTGGCCACTTTGCAGCTGTTTCTGCAGTTTCAATCGCATTTGCCGCAGCCGACCCAATAAAATGCTTTACGTTCGCTTTTGGCGCTTCAACATTTTTTGCATAAACTTGTGTTTGAATGTTTTCGCTCGAATCCGTTCTAGTGCAAAGTAAGCGTGCAACAAGAATTTCAAGATTCATTCTAGGCGAAACAGCATTTGCCATTCCTGAAAAAGCATTATTTACGATTTCTGCCATTCTAGACAAGCTTCGCAAAGTGAGCTGACTTGATTGACGTTGCAAAACTTGCATGTCTTCTGGCGATAAATCCCCAAGCAAGTTTTTAGCACTATCTACTCCAGCAGAAGCCAATAGTAACAAATCGCGCAAGCGACCAAGCAAATCTTCTACAAACTTGCGACTATCGAAGCCTCCAACAATAACCTTTTGCACAGTTTCGTAAAGTTTTGCTCCGTCTTTTTCAATAAGAGCGTCAACAACATCTCCGATTAAGTTAGAAGGCGTAAATCCAAGAAGAGCAACCGCAGAATCTAGCGATATAACGCCATCTACGGAGCCAATCATCAATTGATCTAACACAGAAAGCGTGTCTCGCATGGAGCCGCCGCCTGCGCGCATGGCAAGTCGAAGAACGCCTTTTTGTGCTTTAATGCCTTCTTTTTGGCAAATACTCTCTAAATACGGCCCCATTACTTCTGGCGGAACTAGTCTAAACGGGTAGTGGTGAGTTCTAGAACGAATTGTTCCAATCACCTTATCTGGCTCAGTTGTAGCAAAAATAAACATAACGTGCTCAGGCGGCTCTTCCACAATCTTAAGCAAAGCGTTAAAGCCTTGAGGAGTTACCATATGAGCTTCGTCTAAAATAAAAATCTTATATCTATCTCTTGCTGGTGCGAATCCTGCACGCTCGCGTAATTCTCTAGCGTCGTCAACGCCGTTGTGACTTGCTGCGTCTATTTCTACAACGTCTATAGAACCTGGGCCGCCTGTTGCAAGATCTTTACAGCTTTGGCATTTTCCGCACGGCTTAGAAGTTGGCCCTTGTTCACAATTAATGCATCGCGCTAAAATTCGTGCCGAACTTGTTTTTCCACATCCGCGCGGTCCAGAAAACAGATACGCGTGCGTAATTTTGCCTTGATCAAGTGCTCTAATAAGCGGAATCGTAACCTGATTTTGACCAATAACACCTTCAAAAGTGTCTGGTCTATATCTTCGATACAACGCAAGTGCCATAACTATAACCTACCGCCAACTAGATATTAACTTAAATCCGCTTACTGTTTAAGCAAATCATCTGTTCCATTTTAATCATCTAAGTACTGACATGCTAACGATGCGCACTCTACTACATGTTACATTATGGTTCACTCGCTACAATCCACTAAACCCGCTTTAGCGCTTACTGTTATTCTAGAGGCCATTGGAACGTGTAAAGGAACGCTTAATTTTAGCGATACATCGTTATCTTTTTCCACACAAGACTCAATTTTTGCATTGTTTGCTGTAGCCGTGTTTTGCGCGATTTTGCAAGCGTCTCCGTGCATGTTTTGTATAGCAACTGCTCCCGATATTGCCGCTGCATTTGCTAACGCGTAGGCGCGATGTTTTGAAACAAGAATCGTTCCAATAACCGCACAAAGAACCAGAATAGAGCAGATTGCGGTTACTAATCCTATGCCAAGCATAGTTCCAGATCCGCAATCCGCTCCGTGTAAATGTTTAGCTTTTAAGCATTGCGTTATTAATCGCTTAGCTCTTTTTTGATTCATATTAAAACCTGACTAATGCGCGCTTCTACTTGCATTGGCAAAATCTTCAGCGGGTCTGGCACAACCGGGCAACTAACAACAATATCTGCCATATTTCCAACATATTCGACTTTTACAGAACTATTTTTTCCAGATACTTTATGCACTATATTTTGAGCTTCTTTAGAATCGTGTGTAGATGCAATGTAGTAGGCAACTTGGCCTGCTGCATCGTTGCAATTCATTGTATTTACTACTGATTTGCCTACAAAAATTAACACTATAGCAAGAATCGCAACTGTAGGTAGAATAATCGTAAATTCTGCGGTTACTGCACCTGAATCTTTAACATCTTTAACATCTTTAACATCTTTAGCATCTTTAGTGAATTTAGTGAATTTAGTGTGCTTGTAACTATTTATGCTCGTATTTTTTGCATTCCTTTTGTTGAAAATATTCAAAAACGTATAATTCTTCATTTTTCTCATTTCTTTCGCATTAGTGAATCTCCATTATTAGTGTTTATGCTTAGTTCTTTAGCATTCGTTTAATCTTGTTTTAATCTTGTTTAATCTGAATCTTGTTTAATCTCATCGAATCTTGTTAAATATCAACAAGAGCTTCATAATGTTTCACGCAATGTTTCACGCAGTGCTTAACAACTTATATTCTTCTTTACATTAGCTAACGTGCAAAGCTCTTTTAACAAGTTCGCCAATAGCTTTGTGCACAGCATCCGACTTAGCAATAGCAATAAGAACTGTTGCAAAAGCTGTAGCAGCTATAAGAACAACCGCATATTCTGCAGTAACCGCTCCTTCGTCTAGTTTCTTTAGACTGTTATCCAAGCGGTTTTGCATACTATTGCACGCCTGTTCTGCTTTAATCAATCCTTTGTTTGCGTTTGTTGTAAACTTGCAACAAAGTTTTGAAAATGCTTTAGCAATTGTTTTCATGTTACTTACCTTCCTTTCTTTTATTTATTGTTTATTTTTTATTTATGTACCCAGTTTGGATACAAATTTTTAAGTGCCATTTTTAAGACTTTTATATGCGACTTTTTATATAAAATCGTTTTCACTGCGATTTTTCACTTCGATTTGCAGCTAGTGCATAAATGATACAACTGTTGGCAAAATGCCAACAAAAATAAACGCTGGCAAAAAGCACAATCCAACTGGTAAAAGAAGTCGTACAGAAAGTTTAGAACTTTCTTTTTTTGCAACATTCTTCATTGATTGCTCGTAGTTTTGCAAAACGGCGTTAAGTACTGGTACGGGGGAGCTTCCGTAAATCCAAGATTCACGCAAAGAATTTTTTAGCCATGTGCTCAAAATCAAAGACGTGTAAGCGTTCTTATCTTTTTTACTAAAGCAAACATGTGGCTCACTCCAAGCTTCTCTCCAAGTGCTGCCCGAAATAAGCGCCTTAGAAACGCGACTTAGCCAAATTCCTTTTGATGCAGGCAAAGAACAACCAACTACGTCTAGTGCTCTAGTTATTGCAACACCACTTTTTAGTGCAACTATTATCATTTGCAAACCAAGAATCGGGTCTATATCGCTTATTATGTTTTGTCTAAAATCGTAAGTGTTTTGCATAAAAATGCTCGGCTTAACAGCGCGCTCATAGAGTGAGCTAGATGCCATTTGCTTAGAAAAAAGTTTGCACAAAATAATTATGTACGCAACTAAAATAAGCCAAATAATAATTGCTCTTAGCATTTATCCTCCTTTACTGCATTAAGTTTTGACTAAAAATACTTCTTAGATTATTTTTTTATTGCTGTTTTGATTGCGTTTTAATTGCCATTAAAAGAAGCAGATTGCATTGCGTTTCTAGAATTTTTAAGGATGCGCGCAACCCAAATAACTCCAACCGCGTAAAATGCCATTCCAACGCCTAAAAGCGTATAGCCCTTGTAGTTTGTAAAAATCATTAGTATTGGGTTTGCTCCCAAAAGCTGACCAGTTAAAAGAGACAAAAATGGCAGTGCAATAAGCAACTTAATAGTGGCTTTTGGCATTGCAAAAACTTCCGCGCTTAAATCATCAACCCTTTTGTTTGCATAATAAGAATCCGCAACAGATTGAACGCAATCTGCCATTGGGCAGCCAATCGAATTACTTAATTTGTATACACTCATAAGAGATTGCGCTATTTTACGAATGTCTTTTTGTTTTTTGGCATTTTTATAATTTTTTGTATTCTTTGTATTCTTCGCGTTTTTGAAAGAGCTATCTAAACTAGACGTGATTGTGCTTTCGCTTAGTCTAGAATCAAACCACTGTAATATGGATTCTGCATTTATTTGCTTGTTGTATGCTTTGCGCGCATCGCCATTAGAATTGCAATCGGAGCATACGCTAATAATCGACTCAAACGAAGCTCCCGATTTCAAAGATGCAACAAGAGATGCTAGCGACTCTTCAATACTCATGTTAAATCCTTTGTTAGCTCATTTTTGCTTGTTAGTTTGCTTGTTTTGCCTTATTTTTGCTTGTTTTGCCTGTTAAGCTCTTAAAACTATTTGCGAATTTAGTGGCAAATGCCATTTAGACGAAAACTCTTTCCATGCTAAAGTGGCCTCTATTTGCGTGTCTTTAACTCTTAAAACAGGAACGCCTTCTAGTGCGCCAGAATCATTAGATCTTAAAACTCCAAGCTCCTTTACAACGCGTATCCCGTTTACGCGCTCAACGTGAATAACAACGTCGAATGCGTCTGCAGCAAGAGCGCAAAGTGCCATTGGCTCCAGCCCTGCGAGCAGACCAAGTGCCATTAATCGCGCTGGAACTTTTTGTACTTTATCTGCGTGCAAAGTCGTCATTCCGCCTTTGTGTCCGCATGTAAAAACGCGCAATAAATCAGCGATTTCTTTGCCTCTGCATTCTCCTAAAATGATTCTGTCTGGTCGCATTCGCAAAGTGGCTTTTACAAGCTCTTGTAAATCAATGCATCCTGCGCCTTCAACGTTTGCTTCTCTTGTTGCTAAAGAAACGTAATCGTTAGAAACACAGCCCAATTCCCTAGTTTCTTCAACAGTAACTATTCTGTCTTTTGGATTACAAGAAGCTAATAGAGCCTTCATAAGTGTTGTTTTTCCCGAACCCGTGCTACCTGTAATCAAAATATTTGCGCGACTCTCAACAAGCAAATAAAGAATCCTAGATAGCTCAATTGGAAACATGCCTTTGCTGCTAAGTTCCGTTAAACAGTAGTGCTTTAGTGCAGGGAAGCGAATCGAAATGGCAGCTCCGCTCAAAACTATTGGTGCAATAAGCGCGTGAATTCGCACACCAAGTGGACTAGAAGCGTCTGCAATTGGGCATGCGTCGTCTAATCGTTTACCCAATTGAGCACAAAGCCAGACGGCATATTCGCGCAAAACACTGGGATTATCAAACGGGATTCTTGGATTGTATTCATTAAGCCCAAGCCCAAAGTCTGCCCAAACTCTTCCCTCACCTGTAACAACAATATCTGTTACATTGGGATTATCTGCAATATCTTGCAAAATTCCAAAATCAATATCTTGTAAAGCCATGCCTACCACCCACTATTTTTGAAAATCTGCCAAATGCGTAAGAAGAATTACTTTGCGTGTTAGATGCCATTAAACCCGATTTACGCGAGTCGCCAAGCAGCCATATGGTGATTTTTTCTACCGCACTTTGCGCGCATTTTGGTATGCTTCTAATCCCATATCCGCCAATTATGTCTTCGTACATCTTAGAATCGTGACCAATTGGGCCTTCTACATTGCAAAGCAAATAATCACAAGCTTCTGTAATCTCTACTGGGCAAAATCTGCTAGAAAGCCCGCGTGGATTTAAGCCTGCAACAATATAAGTTAGATTTTCCGCGTAATTTTTATGATCCGACTCTAGATTTTTTATATGCGCTCGCAATCGAGCTAAACCTAAAACGCTAAGCTCCGATGCAAAAATTGTTGGAACATGCGCTAGGGGAGGAAGATTCTGTAAAAGTCTTCTTGCCGAAAATCCAGATCCAATATCTACAATCACAACGTCGCAAGCTTTAGCAAGACCCCTAATTGCAGCCTCAATAACCCACGGCTTAGGCTCCTGATTTTTCCAAGGAGAATAGGCCAAAATATCCACGTTGTTCCAGTGCAAAAGCTCGCAACGCAAAACGTAACCGTCTAATCTTCCTAAAGGAGCTTGAACCTCTTGCAATCTTCTGCCTTCGTCTTGCTCTAATCCAAGCAAAACATCTAAACCGCCATTAGAAATATCTGCATCGATTAAAGCTACAACGTATTTTTTACTAGCAATATTGCTTGCAAGAAGTGCAAGAGTAGTGCTTAAGCCAATTCCGCTATTTGCTGCAGAACCAATTACAACATTTTTTGGAAAAGGCTTTAGCGAATAGTTCAAGCTTCCAGTAGTTTTTTGAGCAACACTATTATTGCGATTGTCTTGAAGAACACGATTGCTTATAACGCCAAAATCTTTGTTGAACGTAGGATTTTCATCCAGTTCACAACTGCGATTAAAAGATGCAATAACAGTTGAGTCGTTAACATTATTAGACTGATTAATGGCGTTTTTAAGTGCACTCGCCTGCGGAGGGTACGTGTTAAGTACCCTAGCGGCGCACGAAGGCGCATCGTAGTTATCAATACTCATATTGCTCATGCAGCTATTGAATCGCATACAAAATAAATAAGCAATACTTTTGTAAGAATGTGGTTAAAGGCTCAATAAACGTTGCAAATCCGCCAAAAAGTTATCCACATTGCTGTTTTAGCGTATTTTTGTATAAGCATATTAGCGCACGAGTTTTGGATTGGAAGCCATGTACCTTTCCAGAAGTTCGCCATAGATTGGCTTAGTGTGCAAAATATCGGATACAAGAAGCGCAATAAAAGCAGATGCAGCAACTGGAAGAGTGTGAATCATTGTTCCCGACATTTCTACAGTTAGCAAAATCGAAGTGAGCGGAGCTTTTACAGAAGCCGAAAGCGTGCCAGCCATAACACACACTGTAAAAATTGGCATTAGCTTTGCGTCAATGCCAAGAATCGGAATGCTTATTATTGCGCGCGCAGCAACGCCGCCTGCTAGCGCTCCAACAGCAAGAATTGGCATAAAAATTCCGCCAGGCGCTCCGCACCCAAAGCTTGTAGAAGTAAATAGCATTTTTGCAACAAACAGAATGCACAGAAGCGCTATGCTTGCTTTTCCATATTCAGAGAGCTTAACAAGATTCGAGCCTCCGCCAAGAACTTCTGGCAAATATAAGCCAACAGGAATCGCGATTAAGCATGCTACAGATACGGGAGCCCACTTTGGCAAATACTTATACAGCGTTTGTAATCCAAGCAAGGATCTGTTCATTAAAGAGCCAATAAGTCCCGCAAAAATGCCAAGCGGAATCAGCCAAAAATGAAGCGTCATTGGCAAGTCTGGAATCTTTCCAAAGTCTAAAACAGGCCGAAGTCCAAAGCATGTTTGAGACACAAAGTCCGCGCAAATAGATGCAGCAGCAGCTCCCATAAGAACTGTAGAAGACAATCCGTGTTGAACTTCTTCCATAGCAAACATAAGCCCAGAAAGTGGAGCGCTAAATGCTGCAGATAAGCCAGCTGCAGCTCCAGCGGTTACAACATAGTGTTCTTGCGTATCGTTTTTATTGCCTTTTCTAAAAATGCGAGACATCATTTGCGCGCCGCAAGCTCCGATTTGAATCGAAGGGCCTTCGCGCCCAAGAGATAAGCCAAATAGCGAACCCAACAATCCGCCTACAAATCGAACAGGCAAAATAGTGTTCCAACACATTTTTAGACCGCGCTGAACGTATCCAACAACTTGTGGAATGCCGCTTCCAGACGCCATGCTTTCTTTGCGACTCATCCAGCCAATAAAGAATCCAGCAACAATCGCAAAAATCACGCAAGGCGCAATCCAAAGCATGTTTTGCAGCATTCGCGCATACATCCATCGCGCAAAATCGGTTCCGTACTCAATCCCAAGTCTATAAGTTGCTACAAGCGCTCCCGAAACAAGGCCAACAACTACGCCTGCAAGAACCATCTTCCATCTAAGATGCTTAAGTGTTTTAAGAATGCGATCCGAAAAGTCGCGCAAAAAGTCGCGTATAAAACCGCCTACGTTCTTTAAAGTCACAATAAACCTATTCTTAAATCAAATCGCAAACAAATACACAAAGCATTTTAACATTTTAATAACACAATAAACGTTAATTAATAAAATACATTAATTAATAAATAAAATACGTCAATTAATAAAATTAAAAACTAAGACTTTAGAAGTAAAAACATTACAAAACACGGTCCAGCGTATGCAATAAATGCGCACAAGAATGGCACTATTAGTTCGCTAATAAAAAGACATAGTCCAAGCTTGATTTTCTTTAGCTTAAACAGGCTTACGATTTCTAAGATTGCGGTTGAAAACGTTGAAAATCCGCCTAAAAATCCCAATGCGCACGTGTAGATAATAGTCGAAGCAAAAGTTAAATCGTATATAATCGAAGAACTTAAAAATACAACTAAGCCCATTATAAAAGACGCAAAAGCGTTGATTAGCAAAGTCGCGATTGGAAAATCATGGTTATAAACGCGCCCGATTGCGTCAGATATTGCGCAACGAAGAACGGCGCCAAGTCCCGCAAAAACAAGAGGCAGCCAAAAAAGAACGTATGCGTAAGACATCATTTTGCACCGCCCCTGTTAGCGTCTATTTTATTGATGGCGTTTGCATCACCAGCATTTTTTACGCTGCCATTGCCTTTAAAAGCAAAAATTTTATCTCCAATTAGACTCCCAACAAGCACTGCTAAAACGCCAAGAACCATATACAACGCCATAATGGCAATTACTTCTACAATGTTCATTGCAGTAAATGCGGAATGCGCGCCCTCAAAGGCAAAAGTAGACATTGTTGAAAGTCCGCCGCAAAATCCTGTGCAAAAGCCGTATTTTATTAAGTCTTTATTTTTGCTGCGCAATCTATTTGCTACAAGCGAACTTACTAAAGCAAGAATAAAACATGCTAAAACGTTAGATAAAAGAGTTGCAAAAGTAAAGCGGCTAAAAAGCATAGAATATCCCGAATCCCAATGCATGCCGTACGTAAAAACGCCTATTTCACTACGCACAAAAGCGCCAAGCAATCCGCCAATAAAAACAACAAAATAGATTTTTAATCCAAGTGTTTTATGCTGGCGCTTTTTAGGCAAGTCTGGGCGATTTTTTCTCGGAACACTCATATTTTTAGCCGCCTTAAATCGCATTTAATATGTATTTAGTCAACTATTTAGTCAGCATTAATAGCCACTAATCAATCAGCGAATGAACGCTAATAATGTGATCGCGCTGAGGGCCAGTGCCAATTGCAGAAATGCGGCATCTGGAAAGCTCTTCCAAGCGCTTTACGTAGCTTTGAGTGTTTGCAGGCAAGTCTTCAAACTTGTGCACTTTAGAGATATCTTCGCTCCAGCCTGGAAGCATCTCGTAAATTGGCTTAGCGCTAGCAAACAAAGACTGATCTACTGGCATCTCGTCTACGCGCTCAACGCTTCCGTCAGTTAAAGTTACATCGTAAGCTACGCAAACTGGAATCTCTTTTAAGCCAGTCAAAACATCTAGCTTTGTAAGAACAATATCAGTTAGGCCATTTACGCGAGTTGCATAGCGGCTAACAACAGAGTCAAACCATCCGCATCGGCGAGGGCGACCAGTAGTTACGCCATATTCGTGACCCTGCTCGCGCAGCCAATCGCCGCTTTCGTCCAAAAGCTCTGTAGGGAATGGGCCTTCGCCAACGCGCGTAATATAAGCCTTAGCAACACCGATTACGCGATTAATGCGAGTAGGACCAACGCCCGTACCCGTGCAAGCGCCTCCAGCTGTAGGATTAGAAGACGTTACAAATGGGTATGTTCCGTGGTCAACGTCTAGCATAGTTGCCTGGCCGCCTTCAAAAAGCACGGTTTTACCATTTTCCATTGCCTGGTTTAGCACAAGCGAAGTGTCGGCAACGTATGGCTTTAAGCGCTTTCCAAGTTCTACGAGCTGGCTTGTAACGGCATCAATATCAATTGGGTGCTGGTTGTAGAGCTTAACAAGCATTTGATTCTTTTGATGCAAGCTGGCTTCTACTTTATCTCGCAAATGATCCGCGTTAAACAAATCGTGTACGCGAATTCCAACGCGATTAATCTTATCGGCATAAGTCGGTCCAATTCCGCGACCCGTTGTGCCAATCTTGTGCTTTCCAAGGAATCGCTCTGTAACTTTATCGATTACGCGATGATAAGGCGTAATAACATGCGCAGACTCGCTAACAAGCAACCTCGAGCAATCAACACCACGTGATTCTAGCGCGTCAATCTCTTCAAAAAGAACCTCTGGGTCTATAACAACTCCGTTTCCAATAACAGGAGTTACATTTGGGCTGATTATGCCGCTAGGAAGTAAGTGCAATGCGTAAGATTCGTTTCCTACAACAACAGTGTGGCCAGCATTATTGCCGCCATTAAAACGCGCAACAATATCTACCTTAGAACCAATTAAATCAGTTGCTTTACCTTTGCCTTCGTCACCCCATTGAGCGCCAATAAGCACAATTCCAGGCATGCCGCACCTCCATTTTTTGGGCTAACATTGCCCAAATAAACACAATTCCTACGTGTCAAGATTAGCGCAAAGCCAATACCGAATAATGCCAAATAACGCCTAATAATATTTGCGATTGCGCTATTTTAGAGCTGTTCTAAAGCTATTTTAAAGCTTTTCCAGCAGACCCAAGCTGCACGCATGCTTCAACAACACGCTGAGCCATTGCTTTTTCTGCCTCTTTGCCCCAAGACCTTGGGTCGTAAAGTTTCTTGGCACCAACTTCGCCGTCGATTTTAAGAACCGAGTCGTAGTTGTGGAACATGTGGTCGGCGATTGCGCGCGTAAAAGCGTATTGCGTATCTGTGTCAATATTCATTTTTACAACGCCATATTTTACAGCTTGCGCAATTTCTTCTGCTGTAGAGCCAGATCCGCCATGGAACACTAGCAAGAATGGTTTTGTTGGCACGCCAAACTTGCGATTGCACAAATCAAGCTTGTACTTGTTGTATACAGCGCTTTGAATGTTGTCTAATAACTGCGGCCTAAGCTTAACAACGCCCGGCTTGTATGCTCCATGAACGTTTCCAAACGTAAAAGCTGCCATGTATTTTGCGCAGTCCTCTAAACCTAATCGCTCAACAACGCGCATAGCGTCTTGGGGAGTGGAGTACAGCTTTTCGTCAATATCTGCTCTGTGGCCGTCTTCTTCGCCGCCAACTGCGCCAATTTCAATCTCTAAAATCGTGCGTGCTTTTGCAGACTCTTCTAGTAATTCTTCTGCAATATCTAAATTGTGCTCAAGTTTAACTGTGGAACCATCCCACATATGCGACTGGAAAATCGGCTCTTTGCCGTTCGCAACTTGATCTGCTTCATAAGCTAAAAGTGGCCTAATCCAATCGTCTAAATAGGCTTCTGCACAATGATCTGTGTGCAATGCAACCGTAATGTTTGGGTATTGTGCAGCAACTTGATGCGCGAATTGCGCAAATGCGATTGATCCAACAACGCGATTATTTACGCACTGGCCAGAAAAATATGCGGATCCTCCAACAGACACTTGAATAATTCCGTCGCTTTGTGCTTCGGCAAATCCTTGTAGTGCTGCGTTTAAGGTCTGTGTGCTAGTAACGTTAATCGCAGGGTAGGCGTATCCGCCTTTGCTGGCTGCATCAAGCATTTGTGCGTAACGTTCAACGGTTGCAATAGTCATATTTTTATTATGACTCTAAGCGCGCATATTTTTCAGATTTTGCTAGATTTGTTACTATTTTTGATTATTTTTGATTTCTTGATGACGCTTTTTTGCGGCAGCTACAACAAAATGTAGATACTCTAGCGCGATTTCTTCTTTTAATCCAGATTCTTCAGCAATTTTTTTAAGTCGATTCGCCTGGCGATTTTCCCTAGACTTATCTTCTGTAGCAAGATTTGCGCGAGCTTTTATTTCTCCGACTTTTTCCGTAACTTTAAAGCGCTCTGCTAGAAGCGAAACAATTGCATTGTCAATATTGTCAATCGACTGACGCAGCGCAAAAATCTCATTCATTGAATCGTTGCAATCACTATAATCGCTGCAATCGTTGCAATGCGATTCATCAAAATATTCGCGTGCGTCAATCGACTCTTTAGAAAAGTTGAACATGCTATTTTTAGTCAAAATAAGTTTGCAAAACCATTGTTGTTTCTGTGCTAACTGGAACAACACGATGAATTGTGTTGATTAGTTCTTCTAGCTTGCTAGGAGTTGCAACGCGAACAACAAGCATAAAGCTTGGGCTTCCAGTAATCGAATAGCACGCTTCAATGCCGTCAATGTCTTTCAACTTGGTTGGAACGGAAGCTTCTTGCTCAAAATCAAGAGGCGTAACCGCCACGAATGCGCTTACTGGCAAGCCTCTGCGCTCGTAGTCAATCAAAGCGCGATATCCAGTTATGATTCCTTTGCGCTCGAGCTTTTGAACTCTGGATTGCACAGCGGAAACAGACAGTCCAGAAGCTTTGGCTAGCTTGGTTAATGTTGCACGGCCATCGTGCTCAAGAATATCTACAATAATTGCATCCGTAGAATCTATCGGAGCAACTGTGCTCGCGCTGGTTTCTAATCCAGAAGGAATATTATTTTCAATCCTATGAGAGTTTCCCGTCATGCGATCTCCATCCTCATACAGCGCCACCAAAATCTTTGTTTTGCTTCTTCGACTTTAGCTGCGCCCCCTGCAGTCTCTTCAATCGTATCGTATTTTTTAATGAAAAAGAACAAAATTAGATAAAAAATCACGGTTTTTCACATTATTTAACACATGTTTACATATATAAACTTTTGACCATTCCATTTTTTGTATGTTTTTGTATGTTTTATGTATGAGATTATTAAAAATGCCTCCCGATTATTAAATCAAGAGGCATTTAATTTAGATTTTTATTTTACGCGTAAATTTTACGCGCAAACTTTACGCGATTGCGCCTGTTCCGCCATTTGTGGAATTGTTGGCTTGCTGAACAATTGCTGCAAGAAAATCGCGATTAGAAGCAGTCTTCTTTAAGCGCGGCACCAAAGTCTGATAAGCCTGTTCTGGCTCCAAACCGCCGAACAATCGCCTTAATCGATAAATAATCGGCAGCTCTTGAGCAGGAGTGATCAACTCTTCGCGGCGCGTGCCAGAAGAATTGATATCTACAGCTGGGAACAGTCGCTTATCTGCCAAATCGCGGCTCAAACGAAGCTCCATGTTTCCAGTGCCCTTAAACTCTTCGAAAATAACTTCATCCATCTTTGAACCAGTTTCCACCAAAGCAGAAGAAATAATAGTCAAAGAGCCGCCATTTTCAATGTTTCGTGCTGCGCCAAAGAACTTCTTAGGAGGGTAAAGCGCTTGAGCATCTACGCCGCCAGAAAGAATGCGTCCAGAAGCAGGAGCAGCAATATTGTATGCGCGAGCAAGGCGAGTCATGGAATCAAGAAGAACAACAACATCTTGGCCAAGCTCTACAAGCCTCTTAGCGCGCTCAATCGCAAGCTCTGCAACAGTAGTGTGGTCTGATGCTGGGCGGTCGAATGTAGAAGAAATAACCTCGCCCTGAACAGTGCGCTCCATGTCTGTAACTTCTTCTGGGCGTTCGTCTACAAGAACAACCATCAAATGTACTTCTGGATTGTTAACAGCAATCGCGTTAGCAATATTTTGCAAAGTGATTGTTTTACCAGCCTTAGGAGGCGAAACAATCAAACCACGCTGACCCTTGCCAATAGGTGCCACAAGATCAATGATTCTGCCAAGCATGCGATTTGGCGTAGTCTCTTGCTTTAAGCGTTCATGCGGATACAAAGGTGTGAGCTTAGCAAATTGTGGGCGATTTTGAGCCTCTTCTACGCTCATGCCGTTAATGCTGTCAACACTTTGCAAAGGAACGAACTTTTGACGCTGATTCCTGCGATCTCCCTCGCGAGGAGCGCGAATAGAGCCTTGAACCGCATCTCCCTTGCGTAAGCCGTACTTTTTGATTTGGCTCATAGAAACATAAACGTCATTTGGGCCAGGCAAATAGCCAGAAGTACGCACAAATGCGTAAGATTCAAGCACATCTACAATGCCAGCAACTGGAACAAGCTCTTCTTTTGGCTCTTCGCGACGTGGAGCTTGCTCGTGAATCTCGTGCTCTTCGCGAATCTCGGAGCGTTCCGCACGTTCAGTACGTTCCGCTTTAGAATCGTAGTCGTCTCTAGTGCGTCGCGTTCTGCGCTGGAATCTATCAGATCTTTCTGCTTTAGAAGTGTAATCATTTTCTTCGCTAGAGCGAGTAGACATACGCATTCTGCGCGATTCCGAGTTGCGGTTAGCGTTTGGAGCAGAAGACTTTTCGCTTGGCAAAGTGGCAAGAATCTGATCTAAATTAGCATCCACTTCGTCTGTTTTAGCAAAATTACTACCATTATTTTGTTCAGTGTTTACGCTTGCATTTGTACGAGCGTTATCTTCTCTCGTAACATTTGCAGAGCCTTCTTTGCGATATCGATGAGTCTGATTTTCGCGCGCAAAATTGCGATGACGCTCACCTCTATTTTCATCGCTTGAATCAGAAGAATCATTAAAATCGCGATTCGCGTCAATGCTCGAGCGGAGTTCAAAAGAAGATGAATTGTTTTGCGTTTCGTCGTCGCTTTGAGAAACACGATTTATTCGTAAAGTGCTTTTAGGAACATGAACGCTAACACCAGCTGGAGCATCCCCACCATTGCGCGCAGCAGTTAGCGTAGCAACCAAATCTGGCTTGCGCATTGTAGACGTACCGCGTAGACCCATTTGCTTCGCAAGACCCTTAAGCTCCGAAAGCTTCATATCATCAAGATTTTGGCTTGTTGCCACAGTTATGCCTTTCCCTAACTCCAAGATAGATTGCTTGGAGCTTTACGTGGAAGATTACGGAAAATCCGTTGTGAATATAACGACAAACACATATCAATGTGTATTAGTCGCTGATAAATGTATGCTACTACACTCGTAAGACTCACAACACACGCGTGGCAGGGTATGCACTATATGCGCGATATACGCGAATACGCTACAGACGCTACTTCTTTTCGTGATACGATTTTTCGGTATTAACAGACCAAACGTTATCTTTAGACTTCTTACCACTATTGATGTTTTGAACAGCTTCAATAGCAGTTGCCATTGAGTGATCCTGGTTATTGTAGCGATGCTGGCCATTTCTACCAACACAATACAAGTTGCCAAAACCGTCTAAGTACTTAACAAGATCAGGCATTTGAGCGTAAGTGTCAAAGTAAGCAGGGTAGGCCTTTGGAACGCGTTCGCGATGAGCATCTAAAACGTCGTCTTCGCTGTCAATAACTTGCATGCGAATCAACTCGTCAATGGCGTTTTTGCGAGCTTCTTCGTCGCTCATATTCCAAAAATCGTCGCCTTCGCTGCAGAAGTATTCAAGGCCAATCCAAACGGTATTATCAACGTCTTTAACAAGGTATGGGCTCCAGTTGTTAAAGATTTGCAAACGTCCTACCTTGTAGCCAGGGTCTTGAACGTAAATCCAGCAATCTGGCACAATAGGAGGGTTACCAAGCGTTGGAATATCTGTAGTGTTGCGCAAACGCATGCGCTTAACAAGCAAGCCAACAGTCACAAAATCGCGGTAAGGCAAGCCAGCTGCAACTTTTTGCAAGTCTTGTGGAACTTCTGCATTTGCATCGCCATTCGCGCCTTGCTCAATAGAAGCAACCAAATCTTTAATTGGCATAGACGAAATAAACTGATCTGCACGAAGCTCACTGCGCTCGCCATTTTGATTTTCAACAACAACACTGCAAATCTTGCCGTCCGCCTGCTTTATGGCAACAACCTTAGATCCTGTTAAAACAGTAGCGCCATTTTCTCGGCAACGGCGTTCAACAATCTCCCAAAGCTGACCTGGGCCAAGCTTAGGGTACCAAAATTCCTCAATTAAAGAAGTCTCAACTTCTTTCTGGCTTGCCTTATTTTTAGGCATAAGCTTAGAAATAGCGTTCTTCAAAACTTCAACAATGCTCAAGCCCTTAACGCGCTGAGCGCCCCAATCTGCAGAAATCTGGCTTGGATGCCTGCCCCAAAGCTTCTCGGTGTAGCCCTCAAAGAACATAGAATACAGCTTTTTGCCAAAGCGATTAATGTAGAAGTTTTCGAGGTTTGTTTCTGGCAACTTGTGAATCATGGACCAAAGGTAGCTAAAACCAACTTTCATGGTAAGAGCAAAGCCCATAGATCGCAAGGTGGATGCCGAAAGAGAAATAGGGTAGTCGAAGAAATGATGATTCCAGAAGATTCTAGAAACACGATGACGCTTAAGCATAACTTCATCTTCGACTTCTGGGTCTGGGCCTCCAGCCTCTAAATCGTGATGCCTGCCAAGCTTCTTATCGTCGTAAGAAGGAGCGCCCTGAAGAGGCAACATATCTCGCCACCATTGCATAATGCGATCGTCTTTAGAGAAGAATCGGTGTCCTCCAATATCCATGCGGTTTCCGTTGTATTTTACGGTGCGAGAAATGCCACCAAACTCGCTGGTTGCCTCAAGAACAGTCACATCGTAGCGGCTAGAGCCGCCATCTTTTACAAGCTCCCAAGCTGCCGTCAACCCTGCCGGACCGCCACCAATAATCACTACAGATTGTTTCTGGGATTGTGTATCAGCCAATTTTCCTCCATAACTAAAAACCGCTTTATAAAGTCAAAAACGCAAAATTGCAAGCACGTATTTATACTAAAATCTAAATATAAGCTTTACTAGTATACTCTTATCACGCGATAGATTCTGGAATATCAATATCTGTTTTTTGTACTTCTTCCACATTTACGTCTTTAAACGTAACAATACGAACGTTTTTCACAAACCGCGAAGGGCGGTAAACATCCCACACCCAAGCGTCTGTTAATTGAACGTCAAAGTACACGTCTTGACCTGCGGAGCGCACGTTAAAATCAACCTTATTTGCCAAGTAAAATCGGCGCTCTGTTTCTACAACGTACGTAAAAAGCTTAATAACGTCACGATATTCCTTGTATAACGCAAGTTCGGCGTCTGTTTCGTAATTGTCGAGGTCTTCGGCGCTCATTGCTTCCCTTCCGTTGGCGTGATTTGCGTATTTGATGCAGCTTTATTCGCTGCGTCGTCTTCTTGAGCACGCTTGCGGCCTCGTCCTATAATACGCCACCATGCGCGCTTAGAGGAATCGCCTGCCTGCTTAACACTAGACTCGGCTTGTTCGGTTGCTTGCGACTTGCGCGAATCGCCATTTTTAACTGGGATTGCAATCGAATGTTCGTGCGCGCTTAAAGCCTCGCAAACGCCAGGATTATCTTCAATAACGTGTAGTCCAAAAGCGTCTAGCGAGCGAATCGCATCGTACTCGTCTACAAGAGTATCCATAACAACAAAATCTTGATACTTTTGGCTTTGAGAATCCCAAAGTGCATCGCGAGCAGTTCCCGTCTTCATAAATCCAAGCGACTGGTACACGGAAAGCGAGCGCGTGTTTGTTGCAGGAACGCCAACCCAAATTCTGTGCAAAGCAAGACCCACCTCGCTTGGTGCAAAACCGTAAGTCATAACTCTAGGCATTGCATCCCTAGAATACCCACGACCCCTATAATCGCGTCCTAGAATCACTTGAATCCTAGCGGATTTAGACCAACCGTCAATGTCAATCAAAAATATCATTCCAATAATATTGCCATTAGCATTTTCGGAGTCATCAATAAAATCTGGCACAATTGACCATGCGATTGTTGGACGCGATTGAGCGTCGCTAGAGGCGGCATCATGATTAGATTTTGCTTCATTGATTCCAGCCGAAGACCATTGCACAGAACGATTTACCCAAGCGCGAACCATCGCGCGCTCTGATTGCGAATCTTTGCCTGTTATAACGGCAGCTCCATCAAAAGCGTGCAATGCGTCCATTTGCGCCAAATCTTCGATTGTTGCTGGCCTAAGACGTGCCATTTCGCCGCGGATTGGTGGAATCGTAATATTTTCTGGCAACTCGCGGTGGCTTGTAGAATCAGCATTGAATCCTTGCATATTCACCTTTTTCGTACAATCGACTTACGTGTTACAAAAGCTTACAAAAAGCGCTACAGCGATTAGTAAAAACCGCGTTATAAAATCGCACTTTTTGCACCCTATACAATGCTATAAAACACAAAGTTAAAACGCAAAGTATAAAGCGCAAAAAGTGCAAAGTAAAAGCTAATCTAAACTAGCCTTTGATTTTTGCCATTACAATCTTAGTAACGGCCTTAGCGTCTGCTTGACCCTTAGTCGCACGCATAACGGCGCCAATAATTGCGCCCATCGGCTTCATATTGCCTGCCTTAAGCTTTTCTGCAACTTCAGGATCGGCTGCAAGAGCAGCGTCAACAGCAGCTTCCAAAGCGCCGTCATCGTTCATAACCTTGAATCCGTGCTTATTAACAACTTCATCAGGCTTGCCCTCGCCAGCCAAAACGCATGCAACAGTTTGCTTAGCGAGCTTATCGTTAAGCTTACCGTCTGCAATTAGCTTTTCAACTTGCGCCACATCTTGCGGAGTAATAGGCAATTCTTCCAAAGTTACGCCACGAGTGTTTGCTTCGCGAGCAAGCTCACCAAGCCACCACTTCTTAGCGCCAGCAGCACTTGCACCAGCTTTAACGGTTTCTTCAACCAAATCAAGAGCATCCGCGTTAAGAATATCTCGCATTTCAAGATCGCTAATGCCCCATTCGCTTTGCAAGCGGTTACGGCGCTCGCGAGGCATTTCCGGCATCTCTGCCTTCATGCGCTCAATATGCTCCTTAGTGATGTGAAGCATAACCAAATCTGGGTCTGGGAAGTAGCGATAATCGTCGGCGTCAGACTTTACTCGGCCGCCAGCAGTAGTCTGAGTTGCCTCATCCCAGTGACGAGTCTCCTGCAAAATCTCGCCGCCTTCGCTCAAAATAGCAGCCTGGCGACGAATTTCGTATTGAAGCGTCTTTTCGATTCCGCGGAATGTGTTCACATTCTTAGTTTCCGAGCGCGTACCGAATGGATCGGTTGGCTTTCTGCGGAGCGAAACGTTTACGTCTGCGCGCATATTGCCCTGCTCCATACGAGCATGGGAGATGTTGAGAGCGCGAACAATATCGCGAATAGCGCGCATGTATGCGCCTGCGATTTCTGGAGCGCGGCTGCCAGCACCTTCGATTGGCTTAGTTACAATCTCGATTAAAGGAACGCCTGCGCGATTGTAATCAACCAAAGAATGATTTGCGCCTTCAATACGACCGTCAGCGCCGCCAACGTGAGTATTCTTACCAGCGTCATCCTCAATGTGAGCACGCTCAATCGGCACGCGGAACACAGTGCCATCTTCCAGCTCAACATCCAAGTAGCCATTGCCATTAGTAGGCTTATCGTACTGGGAAATCTGATAATCGCGAGGCATATCTGGGTAGAAGTAGTTTTTACGAGCGAACTGGCTCCACTCAGCAATTTCGCAATGCAACGCCAAACCGAGCTTAATCGCGTAATCAACTGCAGTCTTGTTTACAACTGGCAGAGAGCCTGGCAAACCAAGGCTTACAGGTGTTAGCTGAGTGTTTGGTTCGCCGCCAAAAGATACTTCTGCTGGGCAGAACAGCTTTGTGCGCGTGCTAAGCTCAACGTGAGTTTCCAAGCCGAAAACTGGGTCAAACTGCTCCACAGCATCG